>JBFWJB010000405.1:0-2506 GCA_050253435.1 Rhodospirillaceae bacterium | reverse complement strand
AAAGCTCGCGCCGCTTTTCGGCGCGCGCAGGTACATCCAGGTGAGCACTTTCGAGAGCGGGGCCTTGGGCGCGGCGGAAATCGTCTTCTTCACCGCGGCCCAGTTGCCGGCCTCCGCCTGGGCGAAACCGGGCGCGCGCGCCTCCGGCTTGCGGGGCGGCGGCGCGGGGGGCTTGGCCTGCTTGGCCGAAGGCTTGGCGGATTTCTTCGCGGGGGCGGGCTTTTTCGCCGGTTTTTCGGTCTTGGCGGCGGCAACGCGGACCTCTCCGCCGGCGGCCTGCGCGGTCGGCGCCGCGGGCGGCGCGAGTCCCACCACCATGCACCCGACCAGGACCGCCGCACCGCGGCGGAGCGCTGCCGGAAGCCGTTGAAAGCCTGCCGATATCATCGCCCTGGACGCCAATACCATAACCACGCAATTGCACAGCGGGCGGCGAATGTGGTTATTCTGTCGCTTCTGCCCGTCAAGTGGTATAAACCCCGGAATCACGGCATTCGCAAGACGGATTTTTGATCGATGGAGATGGCGATGTTCAAAGGCTCGATGACCGCGCTGGTAACCCCGTTCCGTGACGGCAAGGTGGACGAGAAAGCGTTTGCCGATCTCGTCGACTGGCAGATCAAAGAGGGCACGCATGCGCTGGTTCCGTGCGGCACCACCGGGGAATCGCCGACCCTCTCCCATGCGGAACACGACCGCGTGATCGAGATCTGCATCGAGGTGGCCAATGGCCGCGTGCCGGTGATCGCGGGTGCGGGCTCCAACTCCACGGAAGAGGCGATCCGCCTGTCCAAGCACGCCCAGGCGGCGGGCGCGAACGCCCTGCTGGTGGTCACGCCGTACTACAACAAGCCGAATCCCGAAGGGCAGTATCTGCACTTCAAGGCGGTGGCCGATGCGGTGAACCTGCCGATATTCATCTACAACATCCCCGGCCGCAGCGTCATCGACATGTCGGTGGCGACCATGGGGCGTCTTGCTGCGCTGCCCAACATCGTCGGCGTCAAGGACGCCACCGCCGACCTCATGCGCCCGCTCAAGGTGCGCACCCAGATCGGGCCGGAGTTCATCCAGCTTTCCGGCGAGGACGCCACCGTCACCGCGTTCCTGGCGCAGGGCGGCGTGGGCTGCATCTCGGTGACCGCCAACGTCGCGCCGAAGCTGTGCTCGCAGCTCCATACCGCATGGATGGAAGGCGATTTCGCCAAGGTCTGGGAACTGCGCGACCGCCTGATGCCGCTGCACGACGCGATGTTCTGCGAACCCAATCCGGGCCCGGCGAAGTACGCCTTCTCCCTGCTCGGACGCGGCCTGCCGGATTGCCGCCTGCCGCTCGCGCCGCTTGCGGCGGAGAGCAAGGCCAAGGTCGAGGCCGCGATGCAGAAGGTGGGGCTGCTGTAAGGCGCTTCGATACGCATGAAACAGCCGCGTAAGGCACTCATCTCCACCGGCGTGGTCAGCGAGAACCGCCGGGCGCGCTACAATTACCTCATCGAGGATACGGTCGAGGCCGGACTCGTGCTGTCCGGCAGCGAGGTGAAATCGCTGCGCCATGGACAGGCCAACCTCAACGATTCCTACGCCGGCGGCATCAAGGGCGGCGGCGAGGCGGAGATCGCCCTCTACAACGCCTATATCCCGGAATACGCCAAGGCGACGATCTTCCAGCACGAGGCCAGGCGGCCGCGCAAGCTCCTCCTTCACAAACGCGAGGCGCGCAAATGGCTGGGCGCGGTCTCCCGCGAGGGGCGCACCATCGTGCCGCTGAAGCTCTACTTCAACGACAAGGGCGTCGCCAAAATCCTCCTCGGTCTCGCCACCGGCAAGAAACAGCACGACAAACGTGAAACCGAAAAAGCCCGCGACTGGCAACGCGAAAAAGCCCGCATCATGCGGGATAAGGGCTGAAAACCAGGCCGTGCTCTGCCCGGACCCGCAAGGGGACTCGGTCCCCTTGACCCCCTAACCTTTGGTTTTGCGCGTAGCGCCATAAGACCATCACGCGGCGTGACGGTTGATAGCCGCTACGCGGCGAAAAATTAAGTTATGGGATCAAAGGGCCTAAGGCCCTTTGTGGGGGCCAGGGGCAAAGCCCCTGGTCTGGTTTTACGCCCGCAGCGTCACCGCCTGTGCGAACACGGCGCGGAACATTTCCGGCGTCAGGCGGCGGGTATTGGTGTTGTAGCGGGAGCAGTGGTAGCTGTCGAACAGGGTAAGGCCGCCGAGCTTGTGGACCGCACCGTGAGCGAAGGGGAAGGCGGCCTTGCGCTGCTTGAGCGCGGAGAGCACCGCGTTATGCGCGATGGTGCCGAGCGCGAGGAGCGCCTTGAGGCTGGGGGTATTCGCGATTTCCGCGGCAAGGAAGGGCAGGCAGGCTTTGGCCTCCGCCGGGGTGGGTTTGTTCTCCGGCGGCACGCAGCGCACCGCGTTGGCGATGCGGCAGCCGGCGAGCTCCAGCCCGTCGTCCGGCGCGCGGCCATAGGCGCCGCGCGCCAGCCCGAAGGAC
>JBFWJB010000404.1:0-2519 GCA_050253435.1 Rhodospirillaceae bacterium | reverse complement strand
TGCGCGCCCGTAGCTCAGATGGATAGAGTGTCGGCCTCCGAAGCCGAAGGTCGTGGGTTCGAATCCCGCCGGGCGCACCAAAACCCCAGGAAGCACGCAGGGCTTCCTGGGGTTTTGGTTTGTCGGGTGTGTTTTTCGCAGCCACCGGTTCGGTGACGACCGCGAAGCGGACGGAACGACGCCGCAGGCGGTCCGCAGGGGCGAAGCCCCAAGGATGAAATCCGTGCGCATCCGCGCGGATTTCACAATCCCGCCGGGCGCACCAAAACCCCAGGAAGCACGCAGGGCTTCCTGGGGTTTTGGTTTGTCGGGCGTGGTTTTCGAAGTCGCCGGTTCGGTGGCGGCCGGGAAGCGGACGGAACGACGCCGCAGGCGGTCCCGGCCGCGCCTCACGCCGCCGCTTCGGTCATCCGCATGCAGCGGCCGAGCAGACCGAGGCGGTGCCGCGCCCGCCAGCGCACCAGCACCAGCGCGGCGACGCAGAACAGGCCGGCGGTGAACCCGACCCACACTCCGAGACCGCCGAAGCCGCCCGCGAACGCCAGGCCGATGCCGACCGGCGTCGCCAGCAGCAGGTGACCGACGAGGATGAACGCCATGTGCATGCGGGTATCCTTAAGCCCGCGCAGCGCCCCCGCGCCGACCATCTGTACACAGTCCGCCACCTGGAACAGCGCCGCGAACAGCAGGAAGCGCGCGGCGAGATCGGCGACCGCCGCCGAGCCGGGCGCCTCCGCTTCGAGGAACGGCGCGATCAGCAGCCCGGGGGCGAACACCATCGCCGAGGCGGTGACCACCGCGCACATCGCGGCGAGGGTGAGCGCCGCGTCGCCCGCGACGGTGACGCCCTCGTCGTCGCCGCGTCCGGCCCACAGGCCGACGCGGATCGTCGCCGCCTCGCTCAGGCCGAGCGGGATCATGAAGGCGAACGCGCTCAACTGCATCACCACCGCGTGGGCGGCGAGGCTTTCCGCGCCGAAGTGCCCGACCACGAACGCGCCGCCGCCGAACATCAGCCCTTCCATCGCCGAGGTCACGCCGATCGGCAGGCCGAGCCGCCAGAGTTCGCGGAAGCGCGGCCAGTCGGCGCGCCAGAAGCGGCCGAAGACCGCATAGCGGCGGAACTGCCGGTCCCACAGACACGCCGCCGCCAGCCCGCCGAACAGGAACGCGCTCGCCAGCGCCGAGGCGATGCCCGAGCCGACCAACCCCATTTCGGGCGCGCCGAAGTGCCCGAACACCAGTGCGTAATTGGCGGCGGCGTTGACGACGATGCCGCCCGCGGTGACGACCAGGGTGATGCGCGGCCGGTTGAGGGTGAGAATGAAGAAACGCAGCACCCAGAAGCCGAGCAGCGGAAAGATCATCCACTTGATCACTCCGAGGTATCCGGCCGCCTCGGCGGAGAGCGCGTCGTCCTGGCCGAACAGACGGAAGATCGCCTCCCCCTGCCACAGCACGCACACCGCCAGCGCCGAATACGCCCACACCACCCACAGCGCCTGGCGCACCGAGCGCCGCACCTCGCGCACCGCATGGCGTCCGCGCCCGAGGGCGTTGGCGATCATCGGCGCGGCCGCCATCGCCAGACCGAAGCCCAGCGACATCAGCATGTGCATGAGGTTGGTGGCGAGCGCCGCTGCCGCGAGGGCGTGCGGCGCGTAATGACCGATGAACGCGGTATCGGTGGCGAAGATCGCCATGTGGGTGAGGTTGCCGAGCACGATCGGCCACGCGAGAGCGAACACCGCGCGCGCCTCGGCGCGCCAGCGGCGGCGCGCGGGAACGGAAACGGCGGCGATACGCGGGGCGGACATCATCACAACTCCAAAAACGAAAAACCCGGCAGCGGAAGCTGACCGGGCGGGACGAAACGCGAAGAGAAAGAGGGCTACCTCGGCCAGGGCACGGCGGAGGCGGGCGTTCCCGCACCGGAGACGGTCTTGAGGATCACGGCTTTGCGCATCGGCGAATGCCCCGGCGAGAGGAAGACGAACGGCCGGACCGCAAAACGCGGCCCGGCGACGGCGGCGAGAGTATCAACCCGGCAGAAAAAAGGCAAGCCGTGCGGGTTCAGACCAGATGGTCGGGCGCGAGACGGCAGGCGCAGTCGTCGGCGATCTCCACCTGGAGGGTAGCGTGACCGATGCCGAAACGGGCGGCGAGCCCGGTCTGCAGCGTATCGAGGAAGTGGTCGCCGGGATGACCTCCGGGCATTTCGAGGTGCGCGGTCAGCGCGACCTCGGTAGTGCCGAGTGCCCAGACGTGGAGATCGTGGACGCGCCGCACCCCCGCCTGCCCTTCGAGAAACGCCCGCACCGCGGCGACGTCGACCCCCGGCGGCACCGCGTCGGCGGCGAGGGCCACGGATTCGCGCAGCAGCCCCCAGGTACCCGCCAGGATCGCCGCGGCGATCAGCAGGCCGACCGCGGGATCGAGCCAGAGCCAGCCGGTCCAGGCGATGCCGAGGGCGGCGACGATCACGCCGACGGTGACGCCCGCATCCGCCGCCATGTGCA
>JBFWJB010000403.1:0-2523 GCA_050253435.1 Rhodospirillaceae bacterium | reverse complement strand
CGCTGCGCCTCGCGCAGCGCGGCAAGGCCATGCGCTGGATCGAGGTTGGCGGTGGGCTCGTCGAGCAGCAGCACGCCGCGCCGCGCGCGCACCGCGTCGTCGGCTTGCGCCAGCACGCGGGCGAGCAGCACCCGCCGCTGTTCGCCGCCGGAGAGGTTGGGATAGAGCCGTTCGCCGAAGCCGTGCAGGCCGACCGTGGTGAGCGCCCGCGCGGCGATCGCCGCGTCCTCCGGCGAGGGCGGGAACGGCAGGCGGCCGAGGCGCACCACATCCCGCACCCGGAAGGCGAAGTTGAGGGCGCCGCCCTGCGGCAGCACCGCGCGCCAACGGGCGATCTCGCCGCGCCGCCAGCGCCGCAGCGGACGGTCGAGCAGCACCGCTTCCCCCGCGTCTGCGGCGATATCTCCGGCAAGCACCCGCAGCAGGGTAGACTTCCCCGCGCCGTTGGGGCCGACGATCACCGTCAGCTCTCCGGCGGCGGCGGCGACATCGGCGCCGTCCACCAGATTGCGGCCGCTGCGCCGCACCGTGATGCCGGTGGCGCGGATCATGTCGCGCCTCCCTGGCGTCCGACCCGCAGCAGCAGCCACAACAGGAACGGCCCACCGAGGATGCCGGTGAGCACGCCGAGCGGCAGCTCGGCGGGGATCGCCACGGTACGCGCCGCCATGTCCGCCAGCATCACCAGCACCGCGCCCAGCAGCATCGCGCCGGGGATCACCAGTCGGTGCCGCGCGCCGAGCATCAGGCGCACCAGATGCGGCGCCACCAGGCCGACGAAGCCGATCATCCCGACGAAAGCCACCGCCGCGCCCACCGCCAGGGCGACCGCGCCGAGCACCCGGCCGCGCACCGCCACCGCATCCAGCCCCAGGTGCCCGGCGACGTCGTCGCCCAGAGTGGTGGCGTCCAGCGCTAATGCCTGATGAAATACGAACGCGCCGGAGACCGCGCCGATGGCGGCGACCACCCCGGCATGCAGCCAGTTGGCGGAGGCGAGGCTGCCCATCATCCAGAAGGTCAGGCTGCGCAACTGCTCGTCGTTGGCCAGCGAAATCAGAAGGCCGATCGCCGAACCGGAGAGCGCGTTGATCGCGATGCCGGTGAGCAGCAGCGTCGTCGCGCTGGGGATCGCCATGGCGCGGGCCACCGCGACCACCACCACGGTGCTCGCCAGCGCGCCGCCGAACGCCGCGAGCGGCACCGCGAACGGCGCGAAATCGTGGCGATGGGTCAGCGCGCCTTCCAGCACGATGACAGCGACCGCGCCGAGGGCCGCACCGCTGGCGGTGCCGAGCAGTCCCGGCTCGGCCAGGGGGTTGCGCAGCACCCCCTGCATCGCCGCGCCGGAAAAACCGAGAATCGCCCCCACCGCCCCGGCGAGACACAGCCGCGGCAGACGCACCTCGAGCAGCACCATGGCGAACAGGCGGTCGCCTTCCTGCGGCGCGCACAGGCCAAGGGCCGCTCCGAGAATGCGGGGAAACGCGGACAGCGGCACCGCGAGCGCGCCGCTCGCCGCATTCCACGCAAACACCAGAAGGACGATCGCCCCCAATAAGGCGAAGGCGCGGGCCTCTCCCCGCTGCGTCGCCGCGCGCGCCGTACCGCACAACCGCTTCATGGCCCGTACAGCGCCTCGCGCAGTTGGCGCACCGCTTCCCCCGCCCCCGGCCCCAGGCCGAGATAGGCGGAATCGTCGGCGACGACGATGCGCCGGTGGCGCACTGCGGCGGTCTCTCCCATGCCCGGCAATGCCGCCAGGCCGGCGAGACCGCCGATGCGGTCATAGGCGCGGCGCAGAATGATCACCGCATCGGGATTGGCGGCGGCTGCGGCCTCCGGATTGAGCGGACGGTAGGCGGTGAACCCGGACACCGCGTTCTCCACTTCCGCCGCCTCCAGCAGCGCCGCGGCGGCGGTTTCCTCCCCCGCCACCATCAACGGGCCGCTGCCCATGGTCTGGATGAACAGGGCGCGCAGACGCGGCGACGGGCGCGCCTTGCCCACGGGCCAGGCGAGGTCGCGAGAGATCTCCGCCCACAGCGCCGCGCCCTTTTCCGGCACGCCGAGGCCCGCGGCGATGCGCGTCACCTTATCGCGCACCGCATCCACGGTGCGGCGGCGCGGCACCTCGACCACCGCAATGCTCAGGGCGCGCAGACGCTCCAGGGTTTCGCGCGGTTCCAGATCGTCGTAGGCGATGACCAGGGTCGGCGACACCGCGAGCACGCTCTCGATCGACACCGCGCGCGGCGTGCCGACCCGCGGCAGACGCGCCACCACCTCGTGCGGGCGCAGGCTGCTGCGGTCCACGCCGACCAGCCGGTCGGCGAAGCCCAGGCGCGCCACCACCTCGGTCAGAGACCCCGACAGGCTGACGATGCGCATCGGCGCGGCCGCCCGCGCCGATGCCGCCGCGCAGAGTGCGCAGGCCGCGATGCACAGCACGCGCTGGAGCGCCCCCATAGCCCCCTCCGTTCAACGCTATAACGTAACGGCAAGTATCCGAGGGGAAACCGC
>JBFWJB010000402.1:0-2527 GCA_050253435.1 Rhodospirillaceae bacterium | reverse complement strand
GGGCCCGGCCGCCGGAAGCGGCAAGGATTTCCCGCGCCAGCTCCCGCCAGGCGTAGCCGTCGACGCGGCGGTCGGAGAGTTCGAACACGCCCCCCGGCATGCCGGGGGCGGCGAGCGCGGCGACCGCCGCCGCCGCATCGGCGGCATGGATCAGCGTGACGCGTCCGCCGGGCACCCGGGGAACCGGCAGCACGGGGCCGCCGACGGCACGCAGAAAGATGGCGGTCTCCCGATCGCCGGGACCGTAGACCGCGGCAGGACGAACCACCGCGAGGTCCGTGACGCCCGCCTCCCGCAAGGCTTCCTCCCCGGCTCGTTTGCTCTCCGCATAGGCGGAAAGCCGGGATTCGCGCGCCGCAATGGAGGACACCGCGACGACCCTCGGCGGCCGGGGCTGCCGCATCACCGCCACCGCCAGACGGCGGCTGCCGTCCCGGTTCACCCGTAGGAACTCGCTCCGCGACCGCGCCTTGATCAGACCCGCCGCATGCACCACCGCATCGGCGTCCGCCAGCAGGCGGTCCAGGGCCTCGTCGTCGAACAGGGAGCCGGTCACGGTTTCGGCATCCGCCGCCGCGGCACGCCGGTGCGCCAGCAGGCGGACCCTCCAGCCTCCGGCGGAGAGGGCGTCCACGATGTACGGGCCGAGAAAACCGGTGCCGCCGGTCACGGCGGCGATGCGCTCCCGTTCCGTCGTCATTGCGGGACCTCCGGGGTGAATTCCCCGGCCAGAAAGGCCTTGCGCGCGTTGCTCCGCCGCAGTTTGCCCGACGTGGTCATCGGCAGGGCGTTGTTGGGAACCGGCACCACCAGAACGCCGACGCCGTGGGCCTTGCCGAGGGCGGCGGCGATCGCCTGGAGCAACGACTGCCGCGCCGCCGGATCGTTGGCGCGGCACTGCACCAGGACCACCACCTGTTCCTCGCAGGTCTCCGGATTTTCGATGCTGAAGGCGGCGGCATCGCCGGGGCGCAGGCCGTCCACCTGTTCCACCGTGTATTCGAGGTCCTGCGGCCACAGGTTGCGGCCGTTGATGATGATGAGGTCCTTGGCGCGGCCGGTGATCACCAAGTCGCCCCCGACCATATAGCCAAGGTCGCCGGTGTCGAGCCAGCCCGCGGCGTCGACGGCCGCGGCGGTCTCCTCGGGGCGGCGGTCGTAGCCGGACATCAGGCTCGGCCCGCGCACGAAGATGCGCCCGACCCGGCGCTCCTCCAGGGGCGCGCCGGTCTCGCCGCGCACCTCCACCGCGTGGCCGGGAAGGACGCGGCCGCACACCACGAATTCGCGGACCCGCGCTCCTCCGTTGACGGCGGGCACGGCGCACTGCCGGAACTCCAGTTGCATGGACTCGACGCGGTCGACGCGGATTCCCCCCTGCGGCGCGCCGAAACTGACCGCCAGAGTGGTTTCGGCGAGGCCGTAGCTCGGCACGAACGCGGAAGCCGAAAACCCCAGGGAGGCGAACGCGCGGTGGAACTGTTCCAGGACGTATGGCCGGATCATGTCGCCGCCGACCCCCGCCGTCCGCCAGGACTGCAGGTCCGCCTGCAGCAGATGCCCCCCGGCCACCCGCTTGGCGCAGAGGTCGTAGCCGAAGCTCGGGCTGTAGCTGATCGTCCCGTGGTTGCGGCCGATCAGCCGCAACCAGTTCAACGGTCGGCGGACGAACTCCCGCGTCGCCATGTAATCGACGGAAATCTGCGCGGCGATCGGCGTCAGCAGGAAGCCGACCAGACCCATGTCGTGATAGAACGGCAGCCAGGACACGGCGCGGTCCCCGGGCCGCACCGCGAGACCGTGCTCGATAATGGCGTGGGCGTTGCTCATCAGCGCCCGGTGGGTGATGGCGATCCCCGCGGGCGCGCGGGTGCTGCCGGAGGAGAATTGCAGGTAGCTGAGATCGCCGGGCGCGGCGGTGGGGAGGTCGCCCGGCGCCTCCGGCACACCGGCGAGTGCCGCGACGCTGCCGTGGAAGGCCAGGCCGAGACCGGCAACCGCCTCCTCCACCCAGGGCCCCACCCACTCCGGCGAGATCGCCGCGGAAATTTCCGCCCCGGCGGCCATCTGGCGGAGTTGCGCGACGTACCCGTCGCGCCCGCCGAACGCCAGCGGCAGGGGAAGCGGCACCGCGATCAGTCCACCGTACTGGCAGGCGGCGAAGGCGGCGACGAAATCGGCCGAGGTGTCGGCGACCAGGGCGACGCGGGCGCCGCGGCGCAGGCCCAGGGTCTTCAGCTTCCGCGCCAGAGAGACCGCCGCGTTCCGCAGATCGGCGTAGGGCAAGGCCACCACCAGGTCGAGGCGGTCGGAATAGAAGTTCAGTCCGGTGCGTCCGGTCGCCGCATAGTCGAGGGCCTCGGGCAGGGAGCGGAACCTGCTTCTGGGAGGCAACCCCGACAGGGTCGGCGTGCAGACCGGACGCGTCGGCGTCTCTCCGGCGAAATCCGCCTCGGTGCATTGGGTAACGAGCGTCACGTCTGTACTCCCTGTCCGCAATTCTCGGCCGCGACCATCGTCCGGACCC
>JBFWJB010000401.1:0-2528 GCA_050253435.1 Rhodospirillaceae bacterium | reverse complement strand
ATTTCAGCCTGACGGACGAGGACGTTATCGACTTGCGCGCTGTGCTGTCCGGCTACGACCCGCTGGAAGACGATATCGCCGACTTCGTCCAGTTTACGAATGCGGGCAGCAATTCGGAACTGGCGGTAGACCTTGACGGGGCCGGAACGGTTTACGGCTGGACGCAGATTGCGACCGTCAACGGTCATATCAATCTCGACGCCGAGACGCTGCTGACCTCTGGCCACCTGCTGGCCGCGTAGCGACGAGACCCAGCTTCGGGAAAAGAAAGCCGCCAGCGGTTCCATCCGCTGGCGGCTTTGCTTTGGGCGGGGTCAGAACCCCGGCCCCTTGAGGCGGCGCGTGATAATCGCGCGGTTGATGTTTTCGAGGGACGCCAGCGCATTCGCGCGCTCGGTGGTGGCGGGTTCGGTGAAGGCCAATTCCTGCTGCACGCGGTAGAATTTGGAGTGCAGAGCGGTTTCCGGCAGGTTGTCGAGTTCGGAAGCGACGATGAGGCGCATGGGCTGTCTCCCTATTGCTTGAGGCCGCAACCACTACGGCCTTTCATGCCCCCCGATGACGCCAGCGGGATAGCCGGGTGCATCCGAAGGACCGCAACGGAGAGAAGGAGCCCGCACGGGCTTGCGCCCAGCAGGCAAGGCCGCTGGCAGGGTGCATGATGAACAGGACGTATGGGGGCGGCCCCGAAGGGAGATTGCCAGCGCCCACTCTATCTAGACCCCGAACCTCGTTTTTGCCGGAGCACAGACGCTTGCCTTCCATCTGCGCGCGGCGGGCCGCCCTTCAGGCTCTGAGCATGTTCGCCGCCTGCGTGTAGTTATACGCCTCATAGAGCGTCCACAGGCCACCCGCGATGAACACGACGCCGATCAGGAACACCAGCGTCATTACCCCGAGCGCGAGGAGCGTCGCGCCCATCAGATAGCCCACCGTCGTCGGGATACTGTAGACGGCGCGCGTCTTGTCGTTGCGCAGCGCAAGCGCCTTGAACACGCCGTTCTTCTCGCGTCCGGCCAGCGTTACCTCATCCCCGTCGCGGATATCCGGCACATCGGCCAGCTTGATTTGCGCGGAGCGCTCGCCCACGCGAAACGCGATGACCTGTCCGGTTTTCACGGAGCCGCCATTGCGGCCTACCGTGCCCCGCGTTTCGGTCGAATGACGGATGCCGCTCACGGCTCCGCTCAGTGTGGTCAGTCCCATATCATCCCCTTACGGCTTCATTCCTGCTAAAGTTTTGGCGCTTGCGCCTGCGCATCTGCCTTGCGCTTGGCTTCGGCCTTGAGGCCGTTCACCCATGCGGTGGTGCGCATGTCCGCCGCCCAAATCGCGCCCATGTCGAGTAGTGACGCGCGGGCGATGGTGACAGGGCCATAGGTGCCGTGAACGTAGGAGAGCACTTGCCCGCAGGTGGATATATCGGCGGGGAGCGTCAGGATGCTGGTGCGGGATTGCTGAGCCTGACTCAGCGTTGGAAACAGCCTCTCGCGCGTGAGGCCACCGCCGAGTGGGCGGTTTTGCGCGCGGGAGAACGAGCAGCGCGGCTTACCCGCTTCTTCCCAGACAATCTCGCCTTCGCCCAAGAAAGACGGCTGGCCGTATTTGGCGGTGAGGCTGGCGCGGAATTGCTGCTGCGTCGGCGGGTTCTGCGTGTGCGGCAAATTGGGCCGCTCGATAGCGATAACCCGCGCCTCGCCGGGCGGGTTGGCGAAATAGACCGTGAACAGGTCAACAGCACCGTTGGCGGTGCGCACTTCCAGACGGTCAAAAAACTCCGGCGTCGATTGCTCGGGACGGCCTTCGCCGGGCGAGTAGTTATAGCGCGTCGTGGTGCGGACAATCCGCATCGACGGGTCGAAGGCTCTGAGCGCCGCGCGGGCTTCCGCTTCGGTCATGCCGATGCGCACCCCCGCGATGTCCATCTTGGCCGCAGGCGTGGAGGCGGTTTGTGCGAAGGCGGGCGTGAGCGCGGCCAGAGCCACGCCGATAAGAGCGGAACAAAGCGCAGCCCTTCGCTGCATCGGGTATCTCCTTACAGGGTATGGATGGAGACGGCAGGCTCAGCCCGTCACGTCGCTGATATCGTTGGCGCGCCAGTCGGGCGGCATGCTCGACTGGGCGCAATATCGCGCGCTACGTTCCCAGCCGTGCTCGCTCTTGGCGGTGAAGGCCGTATCCGCCGTGACGGTGTAGATGGAGGTGCTGGTTTCTGGCGGGGCGCTGTCCTGCAAATCCCCGCAGGCTTCCGTCACGCGGTAGGTGTTCGGCCCCGTTTGCTCAATTTTCTTGAACTCGCAGAAATCCCGCGCGCCGCCGATGCCTTCACGGCGCAGCAGCGTCGTGGTGGCGTTGGAGGCTTGGCCGCACGGGGTATCGCTCTCGACGTAGTAACCACGCTTGAGCGGTAGCGCCGCGACGGTGGCCGCTTGCGCCTTGGCCGGAACGGCTTCTGGTGTCGCGGGCGCGGCGGCTTGGTTTGTGGCGGTATCGATTTCAGCGACAGACATGCCCGCCGTGCCACCGGA
>JBFWJB010000400.1:0-2529 GCA_050253435.1 Rhodospirillaceae bacterium | reverse complement strand
CCATCCGGGATCAGGCTCACCGCCCCTTCGTAGGATATGACTTTGTTCGTCATTCTATCCCCCTGTCGGTTTTTGCGGGCCCTGGTGCAGAGGTGGGTTTCGGGATGCGGGTGCCGCTCCCCGGAACCGTAGAAGCCGATCGTCGCGGTTGCGCGACGACATCTCCGGGGGGACCCGTTCGCCCCGGGGCGCCGCGCACACGGCGAACACTTTCCGGCTTGCAATGGCTATGCCAGAGGGCTACCCGAAGGGATGGGAGAAAGAAGTGCCGGAATCCTGCGCTTTTCGCGTTTTTTGAATGATTAAAAGCAGCGAAATCCGGCTGTTGCGACCGGGTGAAGTGCGCAATTTCGGGGGAGGGGTGCGCAACATCTTGCGCACCCCAAAGGGTGGCGGCGCGGCCTCAGCCGATGCCGTAGTCGATGAGCTTGTAAAGCAGCGAGCGGCGGCTGATCTGCAGCTCCTGGGCGGTGCGCATGCGGTTGCCGTCGTTGCGGGCGAGCGCCTCGGCGACCACCTTGGCCTCGTACTGGCGGATCATTTCCTTGAGCGGGGCCTGTCCGGTGGCCGGGGTTTCTTCCGCGCCGCCGTGCGGCGCGGCGCGGGCGATGCGCTCCGGCATGTCCTCGATGAAGATCAGACGCCCGGTGCTCATCACCACCGCCCGTTCCACCGCGTTGGAAAGCTCGCGGATATTGCCCGGCCAGGGGTAGCGCAGCAGGCATTCCATGGTGCGGTCGTCGAAGCCGGTGACCTCGATCTGGTTCTCCGCGGCGAACTTGCGCAGGAAGAACTCGGCGAGCAGGGGAATGTCTTCCGGCCGCTCGCGCAGGGGCAGGGGCTTGAGCATCACCACGTTGAGGCGGAAGTAGAGGTCCTGGCGGAAGGTGCCCTGGCGGACCATCTCTTCGAGGTTGCGGTTGGTGGCGACGATCATCCGCACGTCGGAGTGGATGAGCTGGGTGCCGCCGACGCGCTCGAACTCCCGCTCCTGCAGCACCCGCAACAGCTTCACCTGGAAGCTCGGCGGGATGTCGCCGATTTCGTCGAGGAAGAGGGTGCCGCCCTCCGCCTGTTCGAAGCGGCCGCGCCGCTGCATCAGGGCGCCGGTGAAGGCGCCCTTCTCGTGGCCGAAAAGCTCGCTTTCCAGCAGCCCCTCGGGCACCGCCGCGCAGTTGAGCTTGACGAACGGTCCCTTGCTGCGCGGGCTGTTGTAGTGGATCGCCGCGGCGACCAATTCCTTGCCGGTGCCGCTCTCCCCGGTGACCAGCACCGTGGCGGTGCTGCGCGCGACCTTTTCTATGGTCTGGGTCAGCTCGATCATCTGCGGGTTGTTGGTGAGGATGCGCTCGTGGCGGAAGCTTTCGGAGAGTTCCAGGCGCAGGGCGGCGATGTCGTTGCGCATGGTGCGCAGTTCGAGCGCGCGCTCCACCAGCAGCAACACCTCGGCGATGTCGAACGGCTTGATGATGTAGTCGAAGGCGCCGCTCTTGATCGCCTGCACCGCGGCCTCCACCTCGGCGAAGGCGGTCATCAGGATGATCGTGGCGGAGCGGTCGAGCTTGCGGATCTCCGACAGCGCCTGCAGCCCGGACATCTTCGGCATGCGGATGTCCATCAGCACGATGGTGGTGCGTTCGGGTTCGAATTTCTCCACCGCCTGCGCGCCGTCGCAGGCGGTGGTCACCTCGAAGCCCTCCTTGGAGAGCACCGCGGAAAGGAGTTCGCGTACGCCCTCGTCGTCGTCCACCACCAGGGCGCGGAGCGGATGGTAGTTCATGCATGCCTCCCGGGAGACCGGTGGAGAATCGGCAGGTGCAGGGAAACCCGCGTGCCTTCGCCCACCGTGCTTTCGATCGTCACCGTGCCGTAGTGGGCATCGACGATGCGGTGCACCATGGCGAGCCCGAGGCCTGTGCCGGTGGGCTTGGTGGAGAAGAACGGGTCGAACACCTTGTCGAGGTTTTCCGGCGCGATTCCGGCGCCGGTGTCGGCCACCGTCACCACCACCTCGTCGGCGTTGGCCGCGGCGGTGGAAATGGTGATCTCGCCGCTGTCGTCCATCGCCTGGCTGGCGTTGATGATGAGGTTGAGCAGCACCTGGCCGAGGGCCTCGCCGTCCGCCTCGATCACCGGCAGGCCTTCCTGGAGGGCAAGCACGATGCTGGCCTTCGGCTCCTTGCCGGCGAGGACGATGATCTTGCGGATCAGGTTGTTGAGCAGCACCGGCCCGATCGAGGGCGGGCGCTGGCGGCCGAAGCGCAGAAGCTCGGTGATGATGTTGTTGAGGTTGTCCACCTGGGAGATGATGAGCGGAGCGTAGCGCCGCCACTCCTCGATGCTGTCGCTTGCGGCGAGGTGCTGCATGAAGCCGCGGATCGAGGTGAGCGGGTTGCGGATTTCGTGCGCCACCCCGGCCATCAGCTCGCCGAGCCCGGCGAGGCGGTCGGCGCGCATGATCTGCTTGTGCAGGCGCTGTTGCTCGGTGAGGTCCTTGAGAACCACCACCGCGCCGATGGTGTTGCCGGA
>JBFWJB010000399.1:0-2535 GCA_050253435.1 Rhodospirillaceae bacterium | reverse complement strand
CGGCGCTGAACACGGTGCACGACGACCAGACGGAATTCCAGAACTACGCCAACGAGGCGCTGGAAAGCCTCACCTCGGTCGATGTGGCGGAGGCCTCCGCCGTGGTCTCACAGCAGGAGGTGCTGCTGCAGGCCTCTTTCGCCACGCTCTCCTCGCTGAAGAGCGTCAGCCTGCTCGACTACATCTGATCCCCAAAAAGGGGCGGCCGCCCCCGAGGGAAAGGGGCGGCCGTATAACGGCGAGGAAAGGGGGGGGGAACCTCGCCGTCGGGGGTTCTGAAACTCAGTGTCCGATCATCACCCACTTGCCGTCGGCGGCGCGGCAGGCGGTACTGGTGACGTTTTCCTGTTTGCCGTCGATGGTGACGGTCTGCTTGAACTCGCGGCAGGTGTTGTTCTGCGCGTCGCGGCCCTCGCGCACCGGCGTGATGGTGCCGCTGTGATTGTTTTCCGCGGTGTTCCAGGTAATGGTCTGGCCGATCGGCGCGACATAGGCGCGCTGCGCCGCCTGTTGCGCCGCAAGCGTATCGGCGCGGTCGAGCGACTGGCCGACCTCGTGGCCGACGAACGCGCCCAACAGGGTGCCGAGCGCCGCCGCGGCGATCCTGCCCGAGCCCTGTCCGAACTGCGCCCCCGCCACCGCGCCGCCCACCGCGCCGAGCACGGTGCCGCCGGTGGTCTTGCTCACGCCGCCGGAAGAGGACGGCGCGGGCACCGGGGTCGGAATCGCCGGCGCAGGGGCCGGAACCGGAACCACCGCCGCCGGGGCGGGCGCGGCCAGGCTGACCAGCTGCCAGGGCATCAGGCACTGCGCCACCGCGGGGTAGTAGCCCGCCGGGTTGGCGCAGTAGTAGGCGTACTGCCCCGCGGGCGCGACGGCGACGCCGGCCGGCGCATAGGGGTTGGGATAGGGGTAGATCGGCGCCGGATAGTAGTACCAGGTGCTGCCGACCGCCCACCACCAGCCGTAACGTCCGTCGTGCCAGTCGTGGCGCCAGTGGCCGCGGTGCCAGCCGTCGGGCACCAGCACCCGCCCCGGGCCATGCCAGCCGGGCGGTCCCGGCGGATGCGCCTCTGCCGCAGTCGTGGCGGCAAGGCCGATCACGCATACTGCAAGGGTAAGGTAGCTGCTGGCCCGCATGATATTTTTCGAACCTCCATTCGCGGCTCGGGATAAGGCCCGGAAGGGCGGGCTTCGCGGACGCGACCGCCCGCCTTCCGTCCTATGCGTTGTCCCGCTCGCCACGGTTACAGGATGGAAGATAAAACCGCTTTGTCGCAGGGATATCCCCGCAACCCCGGAAAAGTGTATCAAATTGTGTCGTCGAGGGAGCGGCTCATGAACCATGCCTCGCCGCCGTAGCTGGCGAGATCGGCGGCGGCTTCCGCATCGACGGAAAAGCCGCGGCGCTCCCACACCGGGCGTGAGGCGTTGACCGCCACCAGCGACATCCGCGCAAGCCCCTGCCCCCGCGCCAGACCGGCGAGATCGGCGAGCAGTTCGGTCGCCGCGCCGCGGCCGCGCGTCCACGGCAGCAGCGCGAGGTCGTGCAAATTATAGGTGTCGGCATCCGCCGGGTTTGCGCCGAGCAGGGTGGCGAGCTTGGGCGGACTGGCGTGCCGCCACGGATGGGTGAGCGCATAGCCCGCGGCGCGGCCCTCGGCATCGGCGAACAGGCGGCACCCCGCCGGATAGAGCGCCAGACGCTCGGCGAACACCGCCGCCTCCTCCGGATAGTCGGGATGCACGATCCCGGCAATCTGCCGCACCGCCGCCAGGTCGTCTTCACGCATCGGCCGCCACATCGTCTTCCCCCTCCATTGCGGGAGGCAGTGCAGCGCGATCGCGCCCGCCTGTCAAGATTCGCGCGCGGGAAGATAGGCGATGACGTCGACGTCGTCGATCTGTTCGGGCTTGAGGAACTGCTCGGCATAGCGGCGGTAGACGCCGCTTTGCAGGAACAGCACGAACACGTCCGGGTCGAGGGCGCGTTCCCGCGTCATGCGGTAGAGGATGTCCACCGCCTCGGACAGCGGCTTCGCCTTCTTGTACGGACGGTCGGAGGCGGTGAGCGCCTCGAAGATGTCGGCGAGCGCCATGATCCGCGCCGGAATCGACAGCTCCGCCGCAGTCAGCCCGCGCGGATAGCCGGTGCCGGTGAGGGTTTCGTGGTGGGTGCCCGCGTACTCCGGCACCCGCTGCAGATCCTTCGGGAAGTTGAGGCTCTCCAGCATGATGATGGTCTGGACGATGTGCTCGTTGATGATCGCCCGCTCCTCGGCGGACAGCGTGCCGCGCCGCACCGAAAGATTGTGCAGTTCGCCGAAATCGAAGCGCAGCAGCGGCACCTTGAGATTGAATCCGTAGGACGGGTCGAACACCGGGTCGTGCTCCGAGCGCGGCACCCGGTGCTCCGGCCGGTCGGCGAGCAGGGTCTCGACGGCGGGCAGCGCCGCCTCGGGAATCTCCGCAAGGCGGTCGAGCTCGCCGTGCGACAGTCCCAGACGGTCGCTGAAATGGCGCTGCCAGGTGGCT
>JBFWJB010000398.1:0-2537 GCA_050253435.1 Rhodospirillaceae bacterium | reverse complement strand
GTCATCGGCGGAGGGGGCGAGCCCGGCGCGCCGCAGGTGGCCGAGCATGGCGAAGCGCAACAGGGTGTTGCCGTTGCCGGTGGCGCCCATCACCGGGGCGACGAACACCGCCTCGCCCGCGGATCTGGCGGGCACGGGCGGCGGCGCGGGCGCGCGGCTGCTGGAGAGCGGCGCGATCCCGGCGAGCGGCGAGCGCACCGAGGGCCGCGCGGGCGGCAGGTAGCCCAGGCGGTCGGCGAGCATCGCCGCCCAGCGGGTTGCGGCATCCGGCCAGCGGGCGGGGTCGACGGGCGGCGGCAGGGTGACGATAGCCGGCGGGTGCGGCCTGCCGGCAAGCGGCGGACGGCTGAGCATCAGGCGCGGCGCCGCGGCGGCGCCTTCGCGGTGCGGCGCCTCCCACACCAGGATGCGCGGCGCGCCGGGCGGGCACGCCGCGGCGGCGGAGGCCAGCACCTCGCGTTTCACCAGCTCCTCGGCGAGGGCTTCGCGCAGCGCCGTGCCGAGCTCCGGCGGCAGCAGCGGAAACGCCGGAACGCACAGCACCCCGGCCTCCGGCTGGGCGAGTTCGCCCTCGCCGGACGACGGGCGTTCGAAGGGGTGGGGAACGGAGCAGGCGGCAAGCGCGAGAAGCGCCCCGGTGGCAAGACTGCGGCGGATCATCGCTCCAGAACGATTGCGGAGAGGCAGCGCCCGTAGTCTTTTTCGCCGTTCTGGCAGGCGCGGCGGTAGCTGAAGAAACGGTCCGCCTCGCGGCAGGTGTCGCACGGCGTGCGGATCACCTCGGTGATGCCGACGCGGGCGAGCTTGCGCGCCACATAGGCGGGCAGGTCGAACATGAAGCGTCCGTCGTTTTTCGACGGGGCGAAGAACTGGTCGTTTTCCGGATTCTCGTTGATGAACATCGGCGGGAATTCCGGCCCCACCTCGTAGGTGCGCTGGGTGATCGACGGCCCCACCGCCGCGGCGATGGTGCCGGGCCGCGCGCCGAGGTCGATCATCCGCGTCACCGTTTCCTCCAGCACGCCCTTGATCGCGCCTTTCCACCCCGCGTGCGCCGCGCCGACGATGCCCTTCTGGGTGTCGGCGAGCAGCACCGGCACGCAGTCGGCGGTGAGGATGCCGAGCGCGATGCCCGGCACGTCGGTGACCATGGCGTCGGCCACCGGAGCGTCCTCGGCTGCCCAGGGGTGGGTGACGGTGATGACGGTGGTGGTGTGCTCCTGGTGCAGGGTGACCAGGGCGGAGGCGGGCTGCTCCATCAGCTCCATGGCCAGCGCGCGGTTCTGCGTCACGTTGTCCGGGTCGTCGCCGGAGCCGTAGCCGCAGTTGAGCGAGGCGAAGAGGCCGGTGGAAACGCCGCGGTTGCGGGTGAAGAAGGCGTGCCGCACACGGGAAATATCGTTCAGCGCGGAGACCGTAATCATCGTCTCGACCCCTCTCGTCTTTTCTAGTCTTTCGCGTGCATCGCCAAGTCGCGATTCAACCGGACGGTTCCCTCATCTCGATGAGAGTAAAGGATTTTGCGGATGGTTCAACGGAATTTCGAGGTTTTCCCTCCGCACCTTAGAATCCTTCCGGGGGCGGCGCGGCAACCGGCAGCAGGGCCAGCGCCTTGAACAGGCGGCCCATGGCGTGGGGTTCGGTGAGGCGGCGGGTGCTGGAAACCAGCTCTTCGGTCTGCGCCGGGGTGGCCTGGCGCAACAGCACGGTCAGCCGTGCGGGCAGCCCCATGGCGACCAGCCACACCCCCTGGTCGGCGGGGCCGAAGGCGGCCGCGCCGTGCGCCTGGGCGGTCTCCGCGATGCGGGCGAAATCGACATGGGCGGTGAGGTCCACCTCGCCGGGATCGGCCAGCGGCTGCGCATAGCGGTGGCGGGAAACCGCCTGCACGGTGTCGCCGAAGCCGCTTTCCGCATGGCCGTAGTCGAAAAAGAGAGCCGCGCCGCCGCGTGCGGCGATGCGCGCCGCCACCTCTCCGGCGAAGGCCTCGGCGGCGGCGGCGGTTTCGAGGATTTCGCCCTCGCGCGGCGGCGGCAGGCGGGAGAGCCGGTCGGCGGGCGGCGCGGCTTCCGGCCCATCGACGAAGACGAAGTCCTGGCGGAAGAGGCCGACCCGCCGCTCCCGCCAGGCGCCCTTGCGGAAGACGAACTGCGTCACCGGCAGGGCGTCGAGGAACTCGTTGGCGATCAGGTGGAGCGGCCCGTCGGGCAGGGTGCCGAGGCCGTCGTGCCATGCGGCGGGAAAGCCCGCCAGCGCCTCGGCCTGGGCAGCGCGCAGTGTGGGGCTGGTCTCGACGAGGTGCAGCTCGATCGCCTCGGCGAAGCCCTCGACCGAACGCGCGGCGCGCAGCGCGTCGGCGATCAGGGTGCCGCGGCCGGGGCCGCACTCCACCAGGGGGAAGCGCTGCGGCTTGCCCGCGGCGTGCCAGCGCAGGGCGAACCAGATGCCGATCAGCTCGCCGAAGATCTGGCTGATCTCCGGCGCGGTGACGAAGTCCCCCTCCGCGCCGAACACCCGCTCGCGGCGGTCATAGGCGG
>JBFWJB010000397.1:0-2556 GCA_050253435.1 Rhodospirillaceae bacterium | reverse complement strand
GAACCGCTCGGCCAGGTCGGTGAGAATCGGCGCGATGGCGGTGCCGACACGGAAGAAAGCCATTTGGAGGGACTGTTTCACCTGGTCCACGGCGTCGCTGAATCGCTCGGCGGCCGTCGCGTCCTCCGTTCTCATGGTCAGGCCGAGCTCGCGGGCCTTTGCGCGCAGCGCATCGATACCCGCCGCGCCCTCGGCGAGCATCGGCAGCATCTTCGCGCCGCCGCGCCCGAAGACCATCATCGCGAGGGCCGCGCGCCGTCCGGGGTCCTCGACGCGCGACAGCGCATCGGCCAGCGCCATGAAGCGTTTCTCCGGCGAGAGGGCCTGCAGCCCCTCGGCCGACTGGCCGAGCGCAGCCAGGGCCGACTTGGCGGTCGTCGTGCCCCGCTCCGCGTCGGCCAGCGTGCGGTTCATGGCGAGCATGCCGCGGGTGAGGTCTTCCGCCGCCACGTCGCTCTGCGAGGCAGCGAACTTGAGTTCGGAAAGCGCTTCGACGGTCAGGCCGGTGCGTTTCGCCGCCTTCGCCGTCGCGTCACCCAGCCGCGTGAACGCGGCCACGCCGGCCACCCCAAGGCCGGTCACCGCGCCCCCAAGCCCCATCATCCAGCGGCCCGCGCGCGAGACAGCGGCACCGAACGCCTTCAGATGCGCCTGCGCCGCCTTCAGGCCACGCTGCAACGCGGCGTTGTTCACCGTCAGTTCGATGAAGGCCTCGCCGGCCTTGATCGCGCGTCCGCCAGCCATGAGCGCAGCCTCAGGAGGTCAGCGCGGCAGCCAGGAAGCGCAGGACCGCCGCAGAGGCAATCTGCACCAGCCCATCGAGGAACGCGCCGAGGCTCTGCTGCTTCTCGAGCAAGCGGTCCAGCATGTCGGCATTCTCGCGGAGCGCCGCGTTGATCTCGTCCGGGGTCAATGCAGTCGGCGGGAGCATGCCCACGCCGCCCCGCGCGCGCAGAAGGGCAGCGTACACGATGTTCTGGAGCGCCTCGTAGGGCAGGCGCTCCAGCAGGGCGCGGTGCGCCTCGATGTACCGGCGAACGGCGAGCAGATCCTCGGCGGCTGCCGGGTGGTCGCGCGCCTCCTCGTCGAGCCGCTCGAGAATCTCGTCCACGAACGTCCGAAACGTTTCCCCGCTCATAGCCTATTCTCCGGCAAGCAGCGCATCGAGGCGCTGCCAGTTCAGGGCGTTGACCTTGGCGTTCTCGCGCAACTGCTCCTCAGTGACCTGCCCGGCCTCCATGAGCGCCACGAAGCGCGTCTGAAGCGCGGCGTTCTCAGCAACCACCTGCCGGGCCTGCGGGGGCAACGCGCAGCCGACGACAAGCACGAGGCACAACAGACAGATAGCCAGCACGGCGCTTCTCGTTCGAGACATCGGAGTCTCCTTTCCGCCTCATTCGGCGTCGGTCGCGGAACCGAGCGCACCCTTGAGGTCGAGTTCGTTGTGCACGATCCGAATGCCTTCTTTCAGCGCGGCGATCTCGCTCGGCGAGGGCATGCGCTTCTCCGCCTCCGCGTACACCTGAAGCACATAGCGCAACGCCTCGTCGAATCGGCGCAGCGCCGCGTGAGGCGTATCGTCAGGAATCTCCTTCTCGGCGAGGCGGACGGCGCTGATGATCGCGCCCTGGTACTTCGCCCAGGCGGGCTTGGAAGTAAAGAGCCGAGTCAGCAACCACGCCACGACGGCACCCATCGCCGTAATGCCGATGGGGCTGTTCAGACCGGCCCACACCGCGCTCAAGAGGCTCTGCCACGTCATGGCCGCCCTCCCTTCTTCTCGATGAAGACCTTTTTCAGAAGGCCGATGTTCTGACGCGTGATGCGCACGCCGCCGCTCTGCGGGCGGCTCCTGAACGGGTGAAACTCCTCAGGGCGGCGCGCGCGCTGCCGTTTCGGGTCGCGGTTCACGTTGGCAATCAGCGCCAGAAGGGTCGCTGTCCGGTCCCAGTCGCTCTCGAGCCGGCCGCGGGCCATGTGCACCAGTTCGCGGAGGGTGAACGGCCCGGGATTCACCCCGAGGATTCCGGCGCATCGCCAGACGAGACGCCAGGCCTCAACGCCTGCGCGACGGCCCGCTCGATCTCCTCGTCCAGCGCCGGGTCCGCCAGGCGCGCCTCGGCCAGGGCCGTCAAGCGGCTGTCCACCTGGCGCATCTTCTCGATCACCCGTTGCAGCACGGCCCGCTTCCGGCTCGGGAAAAAATCCGCGAGGGCCTCCAGCAGCGCGGTCGTGGCCTGCTCGATGGCGTCGCCGGCCATCGCGCGCCCGAAGTCGGCATCGGACACGCCCTTCGCGTCGGCCTGGTCTTTGCAGGCAGCGAACACGACATCGCAGAGCAGCACCGGGTCCGCGACCAGACGGTCGAGCAGCGCGCCGTCGCCGACCACGCCCATCAGGTCCACGCCGCAGAGGGACCGAACGCGCTTGAGCGCGTCCACGGTAACGGCGACCGTCCAGGTCCGGCCCGCGTTGTCCACGAACGTCCTCAACGCCGACCTCCTCTCTCATCATGGTTGCGGGGCCGGGATTCGAACCCGGTTTGCGCGGCGCATG
>JBFWJB010000396.1:0-2557 GCA_050253435.1 Rhodospirillaceae bacterium | reverse complement strand
AGCCACCCAGACATCGGGCGTCTCGGGCAGCAGAAAGGCCGCCGCCGCCACCGCGCGGGCGGTGAACGCGGTGAGCGTTGCCGCACCGTCGCGCAACCCGACATCCCGCGGCATCGGCATACGGAAGGTGCCGCGGTCCAGGGACTTCGGCGGCGCCTGACGGAAGAACGGATGCCCCATCGCCATATCCAGCCAGTGGGTATCCACCCGCCCGCAGGCGGCGAAATGCCCGTCGAGATCGCAGGGTAGCCCGGCGCGCGCCGTCACCCAGTCGTCGATCAGGGCGTTGCCCGGCCCGGTGTCGCAGGCGATCAGCCCGCCGTCCGGAGCCACTGCGGTGAGGTTGGCGACGCCGCCGATATTGAGCACCGCCACCGTGCCTTGCGGGCGGCCCTTCCAGCCCGCCACCAGCGCGCGATGATAGACCGGCACCAGGGGCGCCCCCTGCCCGCCCGCCGCCACATCGGCGGAGCGGAAGTCGGACGCCACGGCGATGCCGGTTTGCCGCGCCAGCGCCGCGCCGCTGCCGATCTGCACGGTCACCCGGCGGTCCGGCGCGTGCAGGATGGTCTGGCCGTGAAAGCCGATCAGCGAAACCTTGCGCCACTCCGGCGGGGCCTCGGCCAGCAGCGCCGTCACCGCCGCGGCGTGCAGGGCGGTGATCTCCGCCTCCGCGGCGCGCACCAGGGGGTCGGCGCGGTCCTCCCGCCCGAGGACGGCACGCAGCCGCTCGCGGGTTTCCGGCGCATAGGGAACGGTGCGGCGCGGCCCGAAGGCGGCCACCGCCTCGCCGTCGGTGGCGATCAGCGCGGCATCGATGCCGTCGAGAGAGGTGCCGCTCATCAGGCCGAGAGCGATCACGGGCGCGGACATCATCAAAGACTGGCTCCCTGGGGGCGCTTCCGCTAAAAGGATACGTTTTTTCCACCTCAGAGCTAGCACAAGTCGAGCATCATGAGCACCCTGAAATCAGACTTCCTGAAAACCATCTCCGAACGCGGCTACATCCACCAGTGCACCGACCTCGCGGGCCTGGACGCGGTCTATTCGGCAGGGGTGCCGGTGCCGGCCTATATCGGCTTCGACTGCACGGCGGACAGCCTACACGTCGGCTCCATGGTGCCGATCATGCTGCTGCGCCGGTTGCAGCAGTCCGGGCACAAGCCGATCGTCCTGATGGGCGGCGGCACCACCAAGGTCGGCGACCCCACCGGGCGCGACTCCGCACGGCAAATGCTCTCGAACGCCGATATCGCGCACAACATGGCGGGCATCAAAACCGTATTCGAGAAGTTCCTCTCCTTCGGCGACGGCCCCACCGACGCCATCATGATCAACAACGCCGACTGGCTGGACAAGCTCAATTATCTGGAATTCCTGCGCGATTACGGACGGCATTTTTCGATCAACCGCATGCTCACCTTCGATTCGGTGAAGCTGCGATTGGAGCGCGAAACACCGATGTCGTTCCTGGAGTTCAACTACATGATTCTCCAGGCCTACGACTTTCTGGAAATCAACCGCGCCCACAAATGCCGCCTGCAGATGGGCGGCTCGGACCAGTGGGGCAACATCATCAACGGCGTGGAACTGGGACGCCGCGTCGACGGCTCGGAACTGTTCGGCCTCACCGTGCCGCTGATCACCACCGCCTCGGGCGCGAAGATGGGCAAGACCGCCCAGGGCGCGGTGTGGCTCAACGAAGGCCGTCTGCCCGCCTACGACTACTGGCAGTTCTGGCGCAACACCGAGGACGCCGACGTCGGCCGCTTCCTCAAGCTGTTCACCGACCTGCCGATGGACGAGATCCGCCGCCTCGAAGCCCTGCAGGGCGCGGAGATCAACGACGCGAAAAAAATCCTCGCCAACCAGGCTACCCGCCTCTGCCGCGGCGAAGCGGCGGCCAAGGAAGCGGAGGAAACCGCCCGCAAGACCTTCGAACAGGGCCAGGCCGGCGATGCGCTCCCCTCCGTAGAGGTGGAAGCCGCCGCGCTCGCCAGCTACGCGGTGATCGACGCCATGGTCGCCACCGGCCTTGCCGCATCCAAGGGAGAGGCGCGCCGCCTGATCAAACAGGGCGGTGTCAAGGTCAACGATGCGCCGCTCGCCGATACCGAGGCGAAACTCGTCCCCGCCCAGGCCGCGGATGGCCAGATCAAACTCTCCGCAGGCAAGAAACGCCACGCGCTGGTGAAGGTGCGGTGAAAACCAAAACGTTGCGAGGGGACATTTCCGCCTTGGGAACGCCCACTGGGCGTTCCCACCGCCTCCGGCGGTCGGCTCCAATCCCCTCGCGCTCCCCATAACTTTCGGTTTTTGCGCGTAGCGCCATAAGGCCATCACGCGGCGTGACGGTTGATGGCCGCTGCGCGGCGAAAACACGTCATGGGGTCTGGGGCCCAAGGCCCCAGTGGGGTCCAGGGGCAAAGCCCCTGGCCTGGTTTTACCCCTTCAGCGCCTGGACTTCCTTCAGCACTTCGTCGATGTGGCCGACCACATTGACCTTGCGCCACGACTTGCGCACCGTGCCGGCGCCGTCGACGAGGAAGGTGGAGCG
>JBFWJB010000395.1:0-2571 GCA_050253435.1 Rhodospirillaceae bacterium | reverse complement strand
CGTGCCGGTGGTGAGCACCACGCAGGCGGCGGAGAACTCCCGTCCGTCAGCGGTGCGCACGCCGGTAATGCGCGCGCCATCCGGCGTGGTGATAAGGTCCTCCACCGCCACCGCGACGTGGGTGAGGTTTTCCTGCGATTCCAGGCCGCGGCGCGCCGCGGCGCGATAGAGCGCGCGGTCCGCCTGGGCGCGCGGCCCCTGCACCGCCGGCCCCTTGGAGCGGTTGAGCACGCGGAACTGGATGCCCGCCTCGTCGATCCAGCGGCCCATCACGCCGTCCAGCGCATCGATTTCGCGCACCAGGTGGCCCTTTGCCAGGCCGCCGATCGCCGGGTTGCACGACATTTCGCCCAGCGTATCGAAGCGGTGGGTGAGAAGCGCAGTGCGCGCGCCGAAGCGCGCGGCGGCGGCGGCGGCCTCGCAGCCCGCATGGCCGCCGCCCACGACGATCACGTCATACCCAAGATTTTCCGAAATCGCGGTCATTTTCCGATACAGAACTCACCAAAAATCCGGTCCAGCACGTCTTCCACATCGATGCGCCCGGTGATACGGCCCAATTCGCGGATCGCCAGGCGCACGTCCTCGGCCTGCAATTCCTGCTGCGGCTGCGCCTGGGCGCGCTCCAATGCCTCCAACGCCGCCGCCGCCAGCGCGCGGTGGCGCTCCCGCGTGATCGGCGGGGCCTCCCCCGCCTGCTGTCCGGCGAGCGCCCGCACCCGGGTGCGCAATTCCTCGGCCAGGGCGTCGAACCCCTCGCCGGTGAGCGCCGAGACGGCGACCGGCGGCGACCCGATATGGGGACCGTCGGCGATTCCGCCAAGGTCCGCTTTGTTGACCACGATGAGGGTCTCGCTGTCAACCCAACGCCATGTAGGGTCATCGGTTGCGGGCCAGGTCTCGGCGGAAAACACTGCGAGCCGCAGGTCCGCATCCGCCACCGCGCGCTCGGCGCGGCGGATTCCCTCCGCCTCGATCTCCTCCGCCGCCTCGCGCAGGCCCGCGGTGTCGGTAACGGTGACCGGCAGGCCCTCCAAAACCAGGTCCACCGAGACGCGGTCGCGCGTCGTGCCCGCGGTGGGGGAAACGATCGCCACGTCCCATCCCGCCAGGCGATTGACCAGACTGGACTTGCCGACGTTCGGCGCGCCGAGCACGGCAACCGTTACCCCCTGGCGCACCCGGCAGCCGACGCGCGCAGAGTCCACCAGTTCCGCCAGACCGGCCTTCAGACCGGCGATCATCGCCACGCCCCGGTCGCGAGTGTCGGCGGGGAGTTCGTCTTCCGGAAAGTCGATCACCGCCTCGATGAAGGCGAGGACATCCACCGCGCGGGCGCGCAGGTCCTCGAAGCGGCGGGAAAGCGCGCCATCCATCTGGCGCACCGCCTGGCGGCGCTGCGCCTCGGTCTCCGCCGCCAGAAGATCGGCCAGGGCCTCCGCTTCGGTAAGGTCCATCTTGCCGTTGCCGAAGCCGCGACGGGTGAACTCCCCCGGTTCCGCCCAGCGCACGCCGGGCATCGCGGCCAGCACCTCCGCCAGCCGGGAGAGAACCGCCGCGCTGCCGTGCACGTGCAGCTCCGCCACGTCCTCCCCGGTGAAACTCGCCGGAGCGGGGAAGCATACCGCAAGCCCACGGTCGATCGCCTCCCCCGTTTTCGGGTCGGAAACGCGCACCGCAACCATCGCCCGCGGCGGAAACGCGGCCCGCCCGCAAAGCGCGGTCAACGCGGCGAAAGTCCGCGGCCCGGAAAGCCGCAGCACCGCCACCCCGGCGCGCCCCGGCGCGGTGGCCGGGGCGAAGATCGTCGCCCGCTCTTCCATGCTTTCGTCCCGCTCGTTTCGAAGGGACACTGTTTCACGTGAAACATCCGCCCCGGATCAAACCGCCTCGACAGAGCCGCCGTTTCACCCCATCTTAGGACGCAGTCCCCGGCAATGGAGGCCCACACCCATGGACAACGGCAGCCTCGTCGTTCCCTCGCCCTTCGGCCCACTCACCCTGTTCGCCGACGGGGGCCGCATCGTCGCCTTGGAATTCGGCCAAGGCATGGCCACGGCGGAAACGCCCCCCGTGCTCAGCCACGCCGCAGAGCAGCTCGCCGACTACTTCGCCGGAAAACGTAAAACCTTCGACCTGCCCTTAGCACCAAGCGGCACACCGTTTCAACAACGGGTTTGGCAGTCGATGCAACAAATCCCCTACGGCCAGACCAGAACCTACGGTGATGTGGCCGGGGACCTCGAGTCCGCCCCCCGCGCCATCGGCGGCGCCTGCGGCGCCAACCCCATCCCCATTCTCATCCCCTGCCACCGCATCCTCGGAACCGCCGACCTCGGCGGATACTCCGGCCTCGGCGGCCTCGATACCAAGGCCGAACTCCTCCGTCTCGAAGGCGCGATGCAGTAAATGAAAACACGGCCAGGGGCATTGCCCCTGGACCCCACCGGGGCCGCGGGCCCCGGACCCCATAACTGGTCTTTGCCGCGTAGCGGCTACCGACCATCACGCCGCGTGACGATTCTATCGCGCTGCGCGCAAAACCAAAACGTTAGGGGAGGTGCGGAGGGA
>JBFWJB010000394.1:0-2575 GCA_050253435.1 Rhodospirillaceae bacterium | reverse complement strand
GCCGTACTTGTTCACTCGCGCGAAGGTGGCGAGCGAGTTGATCAGGCCGATATTCGGACCTTCCGGCGTCTCGATCGGGCAGATGCGGCCGTAATGAGTCGGGTGCACGTCGCGCACCTCGAAGCCCGCGCGCTCGCGCGTCAGGCCGCCCGGGCCCAGGGCCGAGAGGCGGCGCTTGTGGGTGATCTCGGCCAGCGGGTTGGTCTGGTCCATGAACTGCGAGAGCTGCGAGGAGCCGAAGAACTCGCGCACCGCCGCCGCAGCAGGCTTGGCGTTGATCAGGTCGTGCGGCATCACGGTGTCGATGTCCACCGAGCTCATGCGCTCGCGGATCGCCCGCTCCATGCGCAGCAGGCCGATGCGGTACTGGTTCTCCATCAGCTCGCCGACGGAACGCACCCGGCGGTTGCCGAGGTGGTCGATGTCGTCGATCTCGCCCTTGCCGTCCTTGAGATCGAGGAGCTCGCGGATGATCGCCAGGATGTCGTCCTTGCGCAGCACGCGCAGGCTCTCCGGCGCAACGTCAGTGGAAAGGTTGAGGCGCGCGTTCATCTTCACCCGGCCGACCGCGGAGAGGTCGTAGCGCTCGGAATCGAAGAACAGGCCCTCGAACAGCGCCTCGGCGGTGTCCAGCGTCGGCGGCTCGCCCGGACGCATCACCCGGTAGATGTCGACCAGGGCTTCCTCACGGCAGGAGTTCTTGTCCGCCGCAAGGGTGTTGCGCAGGTAGGGGCCGGTGTTGGAGTCGATGCGCAGCACCGGAATCTCGGCGATTCCGGCCTCGGCCATGGCTTCGAGCACCGCCTCGGTGAGCTCGTTGCCCGCCTCGGCCAGAACCTCGCCGGTCTCCTCGTTGATCACGTCCTCGGCGACGAAGCGGCCGGTGAGCTCCGAGGTCGGAATGCGCACGCGGGTGGCGTTGACCTCGGCGACCTGGCGCAGGATGCGCGGGGTGATCTTCTTGCCCGCCTCGACCAGCACTTCGCCGGAATCCGCGTCCACCAGGTCGTAGTCGAGCTTCAGCCCGCGCAGCGCCTGCAGGTCGAGCGCGCTGCACCAGCTCTCGGCGTCGCGGGTGTAGAGGATGCGCTGGTAGAAGGTGCCGAGGATCTCCTCGGCGGACATGCCCTCGGCCTCGGCCGGGTCGAGCTTCTTGCCGTCCCCGGCGAGCGCGGCGCGCTTATCCGCAGTGCCCGCGGAATCGAGCGCATAGAGCAGCGTGGTGACCGGCAGCTTGCGGCGGCGGTCGATGCGCACGTAGACCAGGTCCTTGGCGTCGAACTCGAAGTCGAGCCACGAGCCGCGGTAGGGAATCACCCTGGCGGCGAACAGGAACTTGCCCGAGGAATGGGTCTTGCCCTTGTCGTGGTCGAAGAAGACGCCCGGGCTGCGATGCATCTGCGAGACGATGACGCGCTCGGTGCCGTTGATGATGAAGGTGCCCTTCGACGTCATCAGGGGCATGTCGCCCATGTAGACGTCCTGCTCCTTGATGTCGCGGATGGAGCGGGCGCCGGTGTCCTCGTCGATGTCCCACACGACGAGGCGCAGGGTCACCTTCAAGGGCGCGGCGAAGGTCATGCCGCGCTGCTGGCACTCATCGACGTCGTACTTCGGCGTTTCCAGCTCGTAACCGACGAACTCAAGCTCGCCGCGGCCGGTGAAGTCCTTGATCGGGAAGACCGACTTGAAGACCTCCTGCAGGCCGGAATCCTGCCGCTCGTGAAGCGGCGTGCCGATCTGCAGAAATTGGTCGTAGGAGTTCTTCTGAACCTCGATCAGGTTGGGCATCGTCGCCACGGACGGAATCCGTCCAAAACTCCGGCGCACCCTTTTACATCCCGAGAGAGAGCCCGACATCGCCGCTCCTTATTGCACTCACTTGATCCGCCGGGCGCACCATGCGCCGCCAGCGTCGTTTTGCGGCGCCCGCCAAGGCCCCGCCTCGAATTCCGTTCCCACGCAACCAATGCGCGGGGTTCTGCCGCCATACTCCCCGCCTCGCACCGGGAAGCACAGACGGGCCGGCCCGCACACACGCATCTCTGCGCGGTGCGGGACGACCCAGATGTCAAGACGTAAGACGCAACGCTTGCGTCTTACTTCAGCTCGACCGTCGCGCCGGCTTCTTCCAGCTGCTTCTTCAGAGCGGCGGCCTCGTCCTTCGAGCAGGCCTCCTTCACAACCTTCGGCGCGCCCTCGACGAGGTCCTTCGCTTCCTTCAGGCCGAGGCCGGTGATGGCGCGGACTTCCTTGATGACGTTGATCTTCTTCTCACCGGCGGCGGCGAGAACGACGTCGAATTCGGTCTGCTCCTCAGCCGGAGCGGCGGCAGCGGCCGGACCGGCGGCGGCGGCAACCGCCACCGGCGCGGCGGCGGACACGCCCCACTTCTCTTCCAGCATCTTCGAAAGCTCGGCGGCTTCCATCACGGTCAGGGCGGACAGCTCGTCGACCAGCTTACCCAAATCAGCCATTTCTCAGTAACTCCTTTTCAGGCTTGAACTTTTAGATGTTTGTTGAAATACCGCGTTACGCTGCGGCGCCCAGATCGGCATACGCCTTGAAGACACGC
>JBFWJB010000393.1:0-2584 GCA_050253435.1 Rhodospirillaceae bacterium | reverse complement strand
CCGTCGGTGAGGAAGCGGTGGTTGGCGCCGTCCTGGTCCATGATCGCCAGGCGCTTGACGCGTTTGGTCGCCGGACCGCTCTCCGCGATGTAGACGATGCGGGTGTCGAAATAGCCGGATTCTCCGGTGAGGCGCTCGTACACCGCATCCGCGATGATGTGGGCGATGCGCCGCCAGTTGCCGGGCTCGGTAACGTAGGCCTGGGCCTTCAGCTGCTGCGTCGAGAACACGTCCCAAAGGCGGAATTCCACGCGCAGTCGGCCGTCGGCCTGCATCGCGGCGCGGCCCTGCACCAGCCCTTGCGCGTTGATCGCCTGCCAGTCGGGGAAGCGCGGCTGCACCTGCATCGAGGCGAAGTTCTGGATGAAGGCGCGCGGGTCGATGCCGCGGAACAGGCCGGAACGCTCGAGGTCGGCCTGCAGCACTCCGGCGAGGTCGGCGCCGACGCGCGAGGAGCGCTCGTCGTCGCCGCCGAAGGCGGGAATGGCGATCGGGATCGGGTCCACGTTGCCGCGGGTGATGTCGATGCGCAGCTCGGCGCGCGCCGCGCCGGAAAAGCCCGCAACCCCCAGCGCCATGGCGAAAAGGACCGTGCCCAGCCGCCCCCACGCGCGAGACAAGACCTTGATCATCGAGAAACCCCTTTCGGCAACGGCTTGATTACAGACGGTCCTGCGGACGGAAGAACAAACGCACCTCGCGCCAGACTTCATACTTCTTCTGCGGCGCCTGCACCGGGCTCGCCATAAATACGGCGCGCAGGGCGCTTTCCGCAAGGGAGCGGAATACCGGATCGTGCGCCATGCGCGCCTGATCGACGATGCGCGCGCTCCGCACCGCGCCGTTGGGATCGAAGGAGACGGCGATCTCGATGACGATGTCGAGCGCCCCCGCCTTGCCCGGATCGACGTTCCAGTGCTTTTCGATCTGGGCGCGGATCATGTCCATCTCGGAAAGCGTCAGCACGTCGCCGAAGCCTTCGCGGTCCTTCGAAATCGCGGGCGCCTCGATCGCGCCGGGGGTGCCGGTCTTGCCGCCCGAGGACTTGCCCGGCGGCATGTTGGCAGGCGGCGCGGCGTCCTTGCGCATCTTGTCCACCGAGGCCATAAGGTCGTCGAAAGAGGGCTTCGGCTTCTGTTTCTTCTTGAGCTCCTCGGCCTTCTTCTTCGCGTCCGCCTCGGCCTTCTTTTTGGCGGCGGCTTCCGCCTTCTTCTTCGCGTCGGCGGCTTTCTTCGCGTCGGCGGCCTTTTTCGCCTCCTCGGCCTTTTGCGCCTCGAGCAGCGCGGCCTTGGAGGGTTCCTCCGGCTTCGGCGCAGGCTTGGGCGGCTCCGGCTTCGGCGGCGGCGGAGGCGGCGGCGGCTCCGGCTTCTTCGGCTCGGGTTTCTGCTGTTCCACCTTCTTTTCCGGCGGCTTGTCCTCGCCCTTCGGCTTGTCGATGGCGGTGGCCTTGGGCAGAGAGGTCTTCTCCCCCACCGTCACCTTGGACAGGTCGACGATGAGGATGCGCTCGGTGAGTTCCGGCGGTTCGGGAGTCAAATAGGGCAGGCCGACGATCCCGAACAGGATCACCGCCAGATGCAAGGCCAGGGAGTAGCCGAGCTCGCGCCGCATGGTGGGTGTCTACGTCCTCACGGCTTCTTCCGGGTCTTGCGCGCCGCGTCCTTGGCGACGGGCGCGCCGGTCCCGGTTTCCAGTCCGACCTTCTCGATGCCTGCCTCCTTGAGCGCCTGCATCACCCCCATCACCGCGCCGTAGGCCGCCACCTTGTCGCCGCTGATCACCACGCCGAGGTCCGGGTTGGCGCGCTTCATCTCGACGACGCGGCCGACCAGTTGCGTCATGTCGGAGACCGCGTCAGTGCCGAGGTAGACAACGCCGTCCTCGTCCACCGAGATGCGCAGCGAGCGGTTGGCGTTGGCCAGCACCTCGTTGCCGCCCTTCGGCAGATCGAGCGGCACGCCGGTGGTCATCAGGGGCGCGGTGACCATGAAGATCACCAGCAGCACCAGCATCACGTCCACCATCGGGGTGACGTTGATATCGGCCATGCGCGCCGTCTTGCGCCGTCCGTTGCGCCGCCGCCCGCCGGAAACCGCCATAGCCATGTCAGCGCCTTTCGTCGAGCTGGCGCGACACGATCGCCGAGAACTCGCCGGAGAAGATCTCCAGGCGCTTGGCGTAGCGGTCGATATCGGTGGAGAGCTTGTTGTAGGCGATCACCGCGGGAATCGCCGCGACGAGGCCGAGCGCGGTGGCGAACAGCGCCTCGGCGATGCCCGGCGCGACCACGGCGAGCGAGGTGTTCTTGCTCATGCCGATGGCGTGGAAGCTGTTCATGATGCCCCACACCGTACCGAACAGGCCGATAAACGGCGACACCGAACCGGTGGAAGCGAGAAAGCCCATGCGCGCCTCGATGCTCTCGACCTCGCGCTCGCTGGTGATCTGCATCACCCGCTCGATGCGCTGCGCGATCGAGGTCTTGAGAGAGGGCGCCTCGTTGCGGGAACGCTCGATGGAGCGCCGCCACTCGCGCATCGCCGAAACGAAGATCGCGGTCATCGGGTCGTGGGCGTTCTTGCCG
>JBFWJB010000392.1:0-2592 GCA_050253435.1 Rhodospirillaceae bacterium | reverse complement strand
CGGCGCGCTGGTGGTCAGCCAGTTCACCCTGGCGGCGCAATGGCGCAACGGCAACCGCCCCGGCTTTTCGCTGGCCGCCGAACCGGCGGAGGGCGAGCGCCTCTACCTGCTCTTCCGCGACGCCCTGGCGGCGGAAGGCATACCGGTGGCAACCGGGGTGTTCGGCGCGTCCATGGCGGTGTCCCTGGTCAACCAGGGGCCGGTGACCATCCTCATGGACACCCGCGACCCGCGCTGAAAAACTCCCATCCGGGGAATAATCCGCCGCACCTGCTGTCTTCCATCCCGTCACCGCGGTTGCGGGCGCGTGGCCGCACCTATGGAAACCATAGCCGCCGCCATCTTTAGAACGCTTCCTAATCGCATTATTTCTGAGAGACGGAACGGCACGGGAGGACCTCGCCATGTTGACGCGACGCACCACCCTTTCCCTCGGCATCGCCGCCGCCGCGGTGTGGGCCGCCGCGCGCTTCACGCCGCGTAGCGAAGCGCAGGGAGGCACCTTCGAACTCAGCCTGAGCGAGGCGGAATGGCGCAAGCGCCTAACCCCGCAGCAATACGAGATTCTGCGCGACCACGGCACCGAATACGCCTTCTCCAGCCCGCTCAACAAGGAGAAGCGCGCCGGCACCTTCGCCTGCGCCGGATGCGACCTGCCGCTTTTCTCCTCCGAGACCAAGTTCGAGAGCGGCACCGGCTGGCCGAGCTTCTGGAAGCCGTTGGACGACGCCATCGGCACCACCGAGGACCGCAGCTACGGCATGCGCCGCACCGAGGTGCACTGCCGCCGTTGCGGCGGCCACCTCGGCCACGTCTTCGAGGACGGCCCGCCGCCCACCGGCCTGCGCTATTGCATGAACGGCCTGGCCCTCACTTTCCACCCCGCCGCCGGATAAGGGAGGCCCCCGATGCTGTTGCTGCTGGCCGCATACCTGGGCGGCGCGCTGACCATCGCCAGCCCCTGCATCCTGCCGGTGCTGCCCTTCGTCTTCGCCCGCGCCGGGGGTGACTTCCGCCGCAACGGCCTGCCGCTGCTGGCGGGTCTGGCGATCACCTTCGCCGCGGTGGCGAGCCTCGCCGCGGTGGGCGGCGCGTGGGCGGCGGCGGGCAATCAGATCGGCCGCTGGGTGGCGCTCGCCTTCCTTGCGCTGATGGGCGCGGCGCTTACCTTCCCCGGCGTCGCCGCGTGGGCGATGCGGCCCTTCGTCGGCCTCGGCGAGCGCGTCTCCGCCCGCGCCTATGCGGACGGCGGCACGCCGGGCGGCGCGCTTCTCACCGGCATCGCCTGCGGCCTCGTCTGGGCCCCCTGCGCCGGGCCGATCCTCGGCCTGGTGCTCGGCGGCGCGGCGCTCGGGGGCGGCAACGCCTTCCCCGCGCTCGCGGCCTATGGGCTGGGTTCCGCCACCTCGCTCGCCATCGCGCTGCTCGCCGGGGGGCGGCTGGTCGCCGCGGTGAAGCGCCGCCTGGAAATCGGCGAGACGATCCGCCGCGGCCTCGGCGTGCTGGTGCTGGCGGGGGTCGCGCTCTCCGTCGCGGGCACCGAAACCCTGGCGCGTTGGTCCGCAAGCGGCACCGACCGTCTGGAACAGGCGATCCTCGACCGCCTGCCCGCGCTGCGCCCCGCCGCGGCCCCCGCCGCCGCGCCGCAAACGCCGCTCGCCTCCCTTTCCGGCGCCACCTCCTGGCTCAACGGCCCAGTGCTCGCCGCCGACGCGCTGAAGGGCAAGGTGGTGCTGATCGACTTCTGGACCTATTCCTGCATCAACTGCCTGCGCTCCGTGCCCCACGTGCGCGCCTGGGACGACGCCTACCGCGGCAAGGGTCTGGTGACGATCGGCGTGCACACGCCGGAGTTCGCCTTCGAGAAGATCGAAAGCAACGTCGCCGCCGCCGTCGCCCGCCTCGGCATCCGCTACCCGGTGGCGCTGGACAACGCCTATGCGGTGTGGAACGGCTTCTCCAACCGCTACTGGCCCGCCCACTACCTGCTGGATGGCACCGGGCGCATCCGCTACACCCACTTCGGCGAGGGCGAGACGGAAAAGACCGAGCAGGCGATCCGCGACCTGCTGCAGGAAAACGGCGCCCGCCTGGAAAGCCGCGTCGCCGCGGCGGAGACCTCCGGCCTCGCCATGCCCGCCGACTTCGCCGACGTCAAAACGCCGGAAACCTACGTCGGCTATGCCCGCGCCGCCGGATTCGCCTCGCCCGAAGGCCTCTCCCGCGACGCGACGGAAACCTACACCCTGCCGCCGGCCTTCGCGCTCAACCAGTGGGCCCTTGCCGGCGACTGGACGATGGCCGCAGAGGACGCGCGCCTCAACGCCGCGAACGGCCGCATCGTCATGCGCTTCCACGCCCGCGACCTGCACCTCGTGCTCGGCCCCGCGGCGGACGGCAAGCCGGTGCGCTTCCGCGTGACCCTGAACGGCGCCCCCCCCGGCCCCGCCGCGGGCATGGACGTGGATGCGCAAGGCAACGGCCAGGTGACGGAAAACCGCCTCTACCAGCTGATCCGCCAGCCGGGCGCCGTCGCCGACCGCGACTTTTCCATCGAGTTCCTGGACCCCGGCGTCCAGGCCTTCGCCTTCA
>JBFWJB010000391.1:0-2595 GCA_050253435.1 Rhodospirillaceae bacterium | reverse complement strand
CGCCGCCACCAGGCCGCCGCCCGCGAGCAGATCGGGAATCGCCGAGAGATTGGCGAAGGGAACCTCGTCGATCCGCGCGCCGAGGCCGGAAAGCGCCGAAAGCGCCCGCCCGAACGCCTTGCCCACCCCGGCGTCGAGGCCGTCGAGCACATAGGTTTGCGGCACCGCGAAGCGCAGGCCCGCAAGCGGCGGCGGCGCAAGCCGCGGCACCGCGCCGCCCACCAGCAACGCGTCGATCAGCGCGCAGTCGGCCACCGAGCGGGCGATCGGCCCCACCGAATCCAGGCTCGGCGACAGCGGCACGACGCCGTGGATGTCGCTGCGCGCCGCCGTCGGCTTGAAGCCGACGAGCCCGCAGAATGCCGCGGGGATGCGCACCGAGCCGCCGGTATCGGTGCCGAGAGCCGCCGCCGCCATGCCGAGCGCCACCGAAACCGCGGCGCCGGAGGACGAGCCGCCGGGAATGCGCGCCGCATCCCACGGGTTGGGCGGCGTGCCGTAGTGCGGGTTGACGCCCAGGCCGGAAAAGGCGAATTCGGTCATGTTGGTGTGGCCGACGATCACCGCGCCCGCGGCGCGCAGCCGCGCCACCGCCGGGGCGTCGGCGGTGGCGGCGGGCGCATCGGCAAGCGCCTTCGATCCGGCGCGGGTGACCTGGCCCGCCACGTCGAACAGGTCCTTCACCGAAACCGGCAGCCCGGCCAGCGGCCCCGCCGTCACCCCCGCGGCGCGGTAGAGATCGGCGGCGCGCGCCTCGGCCTGGGCCTGCGCCGCGAAGACCTCGGTGAAGACGATGCGCCCGGTTTCGCCCGCAGCGCGTTCCAGCGCCTCGCGGACGAGGGACTCCGCCGTCGCCGTCCCTTCGGCGAGGGCGCGGCGCAATTGCGCGAAGGCGCGCAGATCGACGAACATGGCAACTCTCCCGCAACGGCCGGGGTCAGGCGACCACCGGCAGACTCTCCATGGAGTAGGCGTGGCTCAGGCTGCGGCGGCGCAGCGGATCCTCGAGCACGATTTCGAAGCGCTCCGCCGGGCGGATGCCGCCGATCGCGGGCACCGTGCCGCACAGCATCGCCTGGCCGTCGGAGAAACGCCCGTGCACCGCCTCCCACCCGGCGATCAGCTCCTCTGGGCGCAACAGGCCCGCCACCTTGCCCTCCTGATAGAGCACGCGGTCGCCGCCGATGGTGGCGTAGGAGCGCAGCACCAGTTCGTCCCAGTGGTCCGCCACCTCGGCGAAGGGCCAGACCTCGGCGCCCATCGGCTTCACGCACATCTCCTTGGACACCGCGACGGAATAGGACTCCACCTTGCGGTCGGTGTGGTCCGAGGCGATGCCGACCCACAGCGCGCCGCCGATGCTGAGCACCACCGCCTCCGCCTCGCCCGAGCTGTCCGCCCCCAGCACCTGCACCCGCGCCGCGGTGGTCAGGCGGTCGGCGGAAACCCGGTAGTAGAGCGGCACCTGCGAGGGCGGCGCGACGCCGAGCTCGGCCAGTTCGGCGATGTGGTGGTCCACCGCGGCGCGGTCGCGCCCGGCCCACCCGGCGACGATGAGGTCGCGGACCTCGACGGACAACGGCGCGCCGTCCGCGCTCTTCAGGCTCAGCATGGATGACCTCCCTGGTCAGTTCATGGCGTTGGGCAGGAACAGCGCGATGTCCGGAAAGGCGAGCAGCAGCCCGGCCATCAGCAGCATGATGAAGACATAGGGGATCGCCCCCATGATGACGTCGCTGAAGGCGCCGCGTCCGCGCACCCCCTGCACGACGTAGAGGTTGAGGCCCACCGGCGGGGTGATCAGCGCCATCTCGATGAGCAGGATCAGCAGCACGCCGAACCAGATCGGGTCGTAGCCCAGGCTCACCACCACCGGCTCGATCACCGGCACGGTGATCACCATCAGCGACAGGGTCTCGATGAAGAAGCCGAGAATGACGTAGATGCCGACGATCAGGAGCATGGTGGCGATCGGCGAGAAGCCGCTCTGCGTCACCAGGCGGGAAAGCGCCTGGGTGGCGCCGACGGAGGAAAGCACGAAGTTGAGGAAATAGGCCGAAGTGATGATCAGCATGATCATCGCGGTGGTGCGCATGGTGCCGAGGATCGCGTCGCGCAGCATCGCGATGGAGAGGGTGCGCGTCGCCTGGGCGATGCCGAGCGCGGCGAGCACGCCGACCGCGGCGGCCTCGGTCGGCGTCGCCCAGCCGGTATAGATCGAGCCGATGATCAGGGCGAACAGGCCGAACATCGGGGCAAGCGCGGCGAAGCCCCTCGCCCGCGCCGCCCAGGAATGGGTGCGCCGCGGCCCGCCCCACTCCGGGCGCAGGGTGCAGAGCCCGGCGGTGCCGCCGATGAACATCAGGGCGAGCAGGGTGCCCGGCATGATCCCGGCAATGAACAGACGGGGGATCGAGGTCTCGGTCATGAAGCCGTAGACGATGAGGTTGATCGACGGCGGGATCATGATCCCGAGCGTGCCGCCCGCGGCGATGGAGCCGGCGAACAGCCGCTCGTCGTAGCCGAGCGCACGGGCCTGCGGCATCGCCACGGTGCCGACGGTGGCGGCGGTGGCGACCGAGGAGCCGGAGGTGG
>JBFWJB010000390.1:0-2628 GCA_050253435.1 Rhodospirillaceae bacterium | reverse complement strand
GATGCTCGTAAATCACGCTTTTGACCTACGGTCGCCTTCGGCTTCGGCTCCACCTGAACTGAATGTCGAGCGGCCTCGGGGGCGCTTTCAAGTCGGATGGGCCTTCTGGCGGCGTGGCGACAAGGAATATCTGACGTGCGAGGATCGATGCATGAATGTGGATATCGTCCCGGAACTGGATCTGATCGGTCAGGCGGAGAGCCCGCGCGCGCTGTGGCGCCCGTTGCGCCGCTATTTCCGGTCCAAGGGTTTCGAGGGGCTGGCCTATTTCATCGCCAGCCCGCAGGCGCGCGGGGCGATACGGGGCTTTACGGTCATTCATCGCGGCTTTCCCCGCGCGGTGACGCGCCGCTATATCGACGAGGGCTGGGGCGCGCGGGACCTCGGCCCCGCCTATGCGATCGCGCAAGGTGTGCCGGTGCGGTGGAGCGACGGCACCCGCGCGCTGGAGGGCGACGACGAGCATGCGGCCTTTCGCGACGCGATGCATGCGGTCGGGCTGGGCGACGGCTATAACCTGCCGGTCTACGGCCCGCGCGGCCGCAACGGGACGATCGCGGTCGGCAACCCGGTGAGCGAGGAGGCGCTGGACAAGGCGCCGCTCGACGAGATGCACCTGATCGCGCAGGCGGCGCATATGCGGCTGTGCCAGTTGCTGCCCGACCTCAGCCTGCCCGGCCCGTCGCTTTCGGCGCGCGAGCTGGAGATACTGGAATGGGTGGCGCGCGGTAAAAGCAACGGCGTGATCGCGGAAATACTCGACCTGTCCGCCGCGACGGTGGACACCTATTTGCGGCGGATATTCGGGAAGCTGGATGTGTCCGACCGGACATCGGCGGCGGTGCGGGGCGTTGGGATGGGGCTTATTGCCGCTTAGGTCTAACCTCCGTTCGCCCTGAGCCCTTCGACAAGCTCAGGACAGGCTTGTCGACCCGAAGGGCGACCGCAGGTCAACGGCTGCTTTTCTCTTTGGGCAAAGAAGGACAGGGCTTCGACAAGCTCAGCCCGAACGGGGAATAGGTCTGTCTTATCCCATAAAAACAAATTTCCCATCAACTTGACGGCCTGATGCTCGTTCGACGGGCTGGGCCGGGGAGCAGCATTTATGAAATTATTCGGATGGAAGGGTGCGGCGGGTTCGCCGCGCCCGGCGCTGTCGCGCACCCATGGCTGGGGCGCGGCGGGGTGGATGGCGGGCGCCGCGGCGGCGGGGGAATGGCCCTCCGCCTATGAGCCGCAGGTGCGCGCGGCGGTGCTCGCCAATCCGGTCGCGCAGCGGGCGGTGCGGCTGGTGACGGAGGGCGCGGGCGGCGCGGCGATCCGTGCCGCGGGCGCCGCCGCCGCCGACAATGCGCGCGCGTGCGAGCTGGCGACGCGGGTGTCGGGCGGGCAGGGGCTGGTCGAGACGCTGGCGCTGCACCTGTTGCTGCACGGCAATGCCTATGCGCAGATAATGTGCGACGCCGACGGCGAGCCCGCCGAGCTGTTCGCGCTGCGCCCGGAGCGGGTCGGCGTCGAGGTTGACGCGCGGGGCTGGCCGGTCGCCTATTGCTATCGCGTCGGCGACCGGACGAGCCGCCTTTGCGCCGAGGACGGCGCCGGGCGGCCCGCGATCGTGCATTTGAAGACGGCCAACCCGCTCGACGATCATTACGGACTGGGGTGCCTTGGCGCGGCGTCGGGTCCGGTGGCGATCCACAATGCGGCGCAACTACAAACAGTATTACAATTCTTGGAATCGCAGATTTCTGTGGATATCTGTGTGGCCGCTTGTGCAGTTCGGCCTTTCACGCCATTTGGCTCTTGCTCACACTTGAGCAATGACGGAATGGACATCAAACGACGTAACGAAATCAATCTGTGTTCGGAGATAATGATTGGCGAAGCGACCAACCAATGCTGGACAGTCTAACCCAGCGCCTAAAGTGAACATGAGCTTGGCAGATATGCGTGAGGGGGTCGCTCGACTTTCAAAGCGGTTGGAGGAACTAAATGCGTTCGATGCTGGGAAGATGTGGGTAGAAAGCCCGCCCGAACTTAAAGTTCTGGAAACAGCAATTGAAAGAGCATTAGCTAAAACGTTTGGTGATGACACTCCAGATTTCAGGAGGTTTCGTACTGCGGCAAGCCTGCGTTGGTCGCCGATGGCATATATCGGTGGACAGAGAACGCCGCTTTCCGATTATCAAAATGCGGTCGGGAAAAAGGTCGAAGCCTCGCGGGCGCTTCTTGGGGAAGCCATCAGAACCCTTCAGGAAGATATTGCTGAAGAAGCGGAAAGGGATGACCAAACCGCAATCGTGGGTGTCCAAACCATATCGTCCAACAAGGTGTTTGTCGTTCATGGCCATGACGATGGGGCGAAAGAGCAATTGGCTCGTTGGCTTGAAAAGCTGGGCCTTGAAACGATTATCCTGCATGAGCAGCCCGATCAGGGGCGCACGATCATTGAAAAGTTTGAGGCTTACGCTGGTCAGGTCGGGTTCGCAGTTGTCCTTCTAACTCCCGACGATATTGGCGCAGCAAAAGCCGATGCAGGCCAGCATTTCCGCGCTCGGCAAAACGTCATTTTTGAACTTGGCTTCTTCGCTGGGAAGCTAGATTTCGTGGACAAAGGGTATCCAGAGT
>JBFWJB010000389.1:0-2633 GCA_050253435.1 Rhodospirillaceae bacterium | reverse complement strand
CGCGGGTCATCGCGACGTAGAGAAGGCGCGCCTCCTCCGCCTCCTGCGCCGCATCCTCCGCCGCATCGGGGAAGGCGAACGGCATCAACCCCTCCTCCACCCCGGCGACGATGACCACGGAAAATTCCAGCCCCTTCGCCGCATGCATGGTGAGCAGGGAGACGCGGTCGCCCCGCGCATCCTGGAAGTCGGTTTCGATGGACAGCGCCACCGCCTCGCGGAAGGCGGCCTCGTCCGCCGCATTTTCGGCCAGGGCGGTGAGCCAGGGCTTGGCCTCGGCGATGCGCGCGATGTCCGCCCCTTCCTTCCGGCCCGCCGCCTCCGCCGCCATGGCAAGAGATTCTCCGCCACCGTTCCATTCCGCGAGGATGGCGGCGACGCCCGGGTGCGCGGCGATCGGCATCGGCGTGCTCTTGCGGAAGGGAATGCCCGCGCGGTCGAACGCCTCGCGCAGCGCGGCGGACTGCGCATCGGTGCGGTAGAGCACGGCGAAATCGGCGAAGCCCAGGACCGCCTTGTGCGCGGCGGCCAGCATATCGTGGCCGCCCATCATTTCGGCGATGCTCTCCGCGACGAAGGTCGCCTCCGCCGCTTCGTCCGCCGCGGCGTACAGCGCCACCGGCTCGCCTTGCTGGCGCATCGCCGCGCCCGGCGCTTGCCGCCCGACCACGGCGGCGGAGGCGGCAACGATGGCGCCGGAGGAACGGTAGTTGCGCTCCAGGCGCAAAATCTGCGCCTGCGGGAAATCGGCGTGGAAGCGCGCGAAGCAGGCGGCGTCCGCGCCGCGGAAGCCGTAGATCGCCTGGTCCGGATCGCCGATGACGCACAACGCGCAGCCCGGCCCGGCAAGCAGGCGGATCAGGCGGTATTGCCGTTCGTCGATGTCCTGAAACTCGTCGACGCAGATGTGGGCGAAGCGGTTGCGCCAGCGCGCCGCGGCGGCGGGGTCGCGTTCCAGCAGGTCGGCGGAGAGGACGACGAGATCGTCGAAATCCACCCAGCCGCCCTCCCGCCCCAGGCGCGCCAGGGTTTCCAGGGCGCGGCGCTCCTCCCCCTCTCCTGCCGCGCCGGTGCGCTTCAGCACCGAGACGGCGCGGATGAGCTTGCCCGCCTGGCTTTCGGAAACGCCGAGCGCGGCGGCAAGCGCGGTCTTGCGTTCCACCTCCGCCGCGATGCGGAAATCCGGCGGCAGGCCCAGCGCCGCACCCGCATCGCGCAGGATGGCGAGGCCGAGGGAATGGAAGCTTTCCACCGCGCAGCCCGCCGCCGCGGGCAGCAACGCGGCAAGCCGCGCCCGCAGTTCCTCCGTAGCGCGTCGGGTGAAGGTGACGGCAAGGCAGGCCTCCGCCGCCACGCCGCGCTCCGCGACGAGGTGCGCAAGGCGATGCACCAGCATCCGCGTCTTGCCGGAGCCGGGCCCGGCGATCACCGCAAGCGGCCCTTCCGTCGCCTCCGCCGCCGCGGCCTGGTCCGCATCCAGCGCCGCGAGAACGCCGCTGCGGCCCGAGGAGCCGGTTGCGCGCGGCGTGGGGGCCGCCTCTTCCTTGGCCGCCGGTTTCGCCGCGGCGCGCGGCTTGCGCGGCGCATGCACCAGCGGCGCATCGAACAGCATCTCGCCCTTGCCGCGGCGGTCCAGTTCGTCGTCTTCGAACAGGCGGATCACGCCGTATTCGCCGTCATAGCCCGCCTGACGGATCACCCGGCCCGCGCGCAGGCGCGTCACCGCCTCGCCGAGCAGCGGATCGGCGGCGGAGATATCCTCCACCGGAACTTCACCTAGAATATTAAGTTCCGGTCCCAGGCGCGCGGAAACACGGTCGTAGGCCTGCGCCACCGATTTCGAGGCCGCGCCGCAGCCCAGCATCTCGGAGAGGATTTCCGGCAGCGGCACCAGGCTTTCGGCGCGGCCCGCGGTGGTGGGCGGCGGCGCGCCCTCCTCGCGGTCGGCGAGCAGTTCCACGCGGTGCGCCACGCCGATGGTCAGCGGCTTGCCGCACACCGGGCAGCGCCCGCCCAGCTCCAGGGTCTGCTTCGGCGACAGGCGCACGCCGCAGGCGCGGTGGCCGTCCATGTGGTACTTTCCCTCTTCGGGGAAGAACTCGACGGTGCCCGCGTAGCCCTCCCCGGTTTCCAGGGCGCGGCGGATGGCGAAGAAATCCATATCGCAGGAAAAGTTCGTCGCCTCCCGCCCCAGTTTGGCGGCGGAATGGGCGTCGGAGTTGGAAACCAGGCGGTAGCGGTCGAGGGAGGAGACCCGCCAGTTCATCTCCGGGTCGGAGGAAAGCCCGGTCTCCACCGCGAAGATGTGCTCCGCGAGATCGCCGTAGCACGCGGCGATGGATTCGAAGCCGGACTGCGCGCCGAGGGCGGAGAACCACGGCGTCCAGATGTGCGCCGGGATGAGGTAGGAGCCGGAACCGGAGGACAGAGCGATCTCCAGCAGGTCGCGGGAATCCAGGCCGAGGATCGGCCGCCCGTCGGAGGCGATGTTGCCCACCCGCGCCAGCGCCGCGGCCAGCCTGTCGGCGGCGGCGAAATCCGGCAGCAGGATCACGTGGTGGACCTTGCGGGTCTTCTCCCCCTTCTTGTAGATCGTGGAAATCTCGGTGGTGAGCATGAAGCGCACCGGCGCG
>JBFWJB010000388.1:0-2618 GCA_050253435.1 Rhodospirillaceae bacterium | reverse complement strand
CGCGTCGATGTCATCCTGCAGCGCCATCCCTGACCGCTGACCTGCCGACTCGCGCCCTTTAGGGGATTCCCGTGATGCAATCGCCTCGCCGCTATCTTCGCCGGATGATCCTCTTCCTTGCCGCGGTGGCCGCCGCCGTGGTGGTGACCTTCCCGGTGCTGCACCGCGCCTTCATGGTCAACCCGGCGCTCAACGGGCTGATCTGCGGCGTCGTCTTCGTCGGCGTCACCTTCGCCATCCGCCAGGTTCTGGCGCTGGCGCCGGAGCTGCGCTGGGCGGACTCCTTCCGCCAGCAAAAGCCCGGCGCGCCAAGCATGCCCGAGCCGCACCTGCTTGCCCCCGCGGCGCGGATGTTCGCCGACCGGCCGGAAGGCAAGCGCTTCTCCCTGTCGTCCCAGGCGACGCGCTCGGTCCTCGACAGCCTCTCCGACCGCCTGGAGGAAAGCCGCGACATCTCGCGCTATTTCACCGGGCTGACCATCTTCCTCGGCCTGCTCGGCACCTTCTGGGGGCTGATGGAGACGGTCGCCACCATCGGCAACGTGATCTCCAACCTGCAGATTTCCGGCGCCGACATCACCCGCGTCTTCGCCGATCTCAAGCACGGGCTGGAAGCGCCGCTCGCGGGCATGGGCACGGCGTTCTCGTCGTCGCTCTTGGGCCTCTCCGGCTCGCTGGTGATCGGCTTCCTCGACCTGCAGCTCGGCCAGGCGCAGAACTCCTTCTTCAACCAGATCGAGGACTGGCTCGCCGGGGCGACCCGCGTCTCCTCCGGCGCCGGGCCCGTGGGCGACGGCGACGGCTCGGTGCCCGCCTACATCGGCGCGCTTTTGGAGCAGACGGCGGAAAGCCTCACCGAACTGCAGCGCCTGACCAGCCGCGGCGACGAAAGCTCGCTTGCGACGATGCGGGAAATCCGCGAACTGGCGCAGCGCCTCGACCTCCTCACCGAGCACATGCACACCCAGCAGCAGGTGATGCTGAAGCTCGCGGAGAACCAATCCTCCCTGCTCGCCGGGGTGCATGCGCTGGCCAAGGCCGACAGCGGCCTGGACACCGACACCCGCAGCGCGCTCAAGGCGCTGCCGCGCGCCATCGAGAACGGCCTCGCCGCGGTGCTCGACGAAATGACGCGCGGGCGCTCCGAGATGTCCCGCGACATGCGCGGCGAGATCAAGGTGCTCGCCCGCACCATCGCCGCGGTCGCCGACGACGCCAAGCGCGGGCGCGAACCATGAGCGTGCGCCGGGCCCGCCGGGCGCCGCCCGACATCTGGCCGGGCTTCGTGGACGCCCTTTCGACGCTTCTGATCGTCGTCCTCTTCCTTCTGATGATCTTCGTGCTGGCGCAGTTCTTCCTCGGCCAGGCGCTGTCGGGCCGCGACGCCGCGCTCGACCGCCTGCACCGCCAGGTGGACGAGCTTGCCGAACTCCTCTCCATCGAGCGCAAATCCAACGCCGAGATGCGCCTCAACCTGACCCAGCTGTCCACCGAGCTCGCCAACGCCAACGCCAAGGCCGAGGGCCTGGCTACCGCCAACGAGGAGGCGCAGCGCCTCACCGCCGACGTCGCCGCTCTGCAGGCCCTGAAGGAGGAGCTGGAAGCGCGGATCAAGCAGATGGATGCGGCGCTCGGCGAGAAGGACAGCGCGCTGGCCGCGGAACGCCGCCTGAGCGAGGAGGCGCGCGCCCAGGCCGCACTGTTGAACCAGCAGCTCGCCGCGCTGAAAAACGAGATGGCGCGGCTGAATGCGGCCCTCGACGCCTCGGAGAAGCTCGCCGCGGAGCAGAAGATCCAGATCGCCAACCTCGGGGCGCGGCTCAACCAGGCGCTCGCCAGCAAGGTGGCGGAGCTTGCGCGCTACCGTTCGGAGTTCTTCGGCCGCCTGCGCGCCATTCTCGGCTCCCGCGCCGACGTGCGCATCCAAGGCGACCGCTTCGTCTTCCAGTCCGAGGTGCTGTTCGCCCAGGGCTCGGCCGATCTCGGCGACGACGGCAAGCGCCAGCTCGCGGGTCTCGCCAAGACGCTGATCGAACTTTCCGCCGAAATTCCCAAGGACATCGACTGGATTCTCCGCGTCGACGGCCACACCGACAAGGTGCCGATCGCCACCGCGCAATTCCGCTCCAATTGGGAGCTTTCCGCCGCGCGCGCGATCTCGGTGGTGCGCTTCCTGATCGATGCGGGCCTGCCCGCCAACCGCCTGGTCGCCGCGGGGTTCGGCGAATACCAGCCGATCGACCCCGGCGGTTCCGAGGCGGCGCTGCGGCGCAACCGCCGCATCGAATTCAAGCTGACGCAACGATAGCTCTGGACACCCGGTTCGCTTTCTGGTACGGACTACGCCCTCATTCGGGAGCAGTGAAGACGATGAAAAAAGACATCCACCCGGCGTACCAGGACCTCAAGGTCATCATGACGGACGGGACCGAGTTCATGACCCGCTCGACCAAGGGCGGCCCCGACGCGGTGATGCGTCTGGACATCGACTCCAAGTCCCATCCGGCGTGGACCGGCGTCCATCGCCTGAACGAAAGCGGCGGCCAGCTCGCCAAGTTCAAGAAGCGGTTTGCGGGCTTCGGTCTGAAGTCCTGACCCCTTTCGTGAACGCATTTTGA
>JBFWJB010000387.1:0-2645 GCA_050253435.1 Rhodospirillaceae bacterium | reverse complement strand
GGTCGGGAGGTCCGGAGGGTCCGCGACCCTCCGGCGGGGTACAGGGGCGGAGCCCCTGGTCTGGCCTTACCGCTTCACCGCCACCACGTCGATGGTGGCTTCGGGGTTGTCGCGGCGGGCGCGGTAGGCGTCCACCGGGTCGGTGGCCCAGCGCACCTGGCCGCCGCCCATGGCGATGCGGTAGGCGAAGCGCGGCCGCGCGTCGAAGGTGAGCGCGCTGTCGCACCTGCGGTGGCAGGCGACGCCCTCGTGCCGGTACATCGCGAGCTCGTTGTCGTAGGCGTTGCGTCCGCAAACGTAGATACGGTTCTGTCCCATCGTCATCATGGCCGTGACCTCCAACAGACATCCGCAATATTTGTCCGGGTGTCCATCCTCGTGGTTCCTGAATTATTAAATATGCGCACACCGTGCGTTTTTCAAGTGCAAAATGCGCACAGGGTGCGTATGGTGGACATCCGAACGATTTGTCTGGTCCGGAGGCCGGAAATATAGAGGAGACGGCATGAAAATGGATGCGAAGCAGTTGAAGGCCTGGCGCAAGAGTCTCGGCCTCTCGCAGAAGGAAGCGGCGGAAGCATTGGGGCTGAAACGCCGGATCTTTCAGTATTACGAAAAGGGCGAGCGCGACGGCGAGACGGTGAAGGTGCCGAAGACGGTGCGGCTCGCCTGCTGGGCGCTGGCGCACGGGGTGGCCGACTATCCCGCGCCGGAGGCCGTGGACGACAAGAAGAAAGCGGAAAAGGCGGAGAAGCCGAAGAAGCCGGAAAAGCCCGCCAAGCAGGAGAAGGCGGAAAAGAAGGCCGAAAAGCCAGCCGCCGCACCGGTTGCCGCCAAGCCAGCCGCGGCTGCGCCCAAACCGGCGGCCAAGCCCGCGCCGAAGCCCGCCGCGCCCAAGCCCGCGCCGGTCGCGGCCAAGCCCGTGGCGAAACCGGCGGCCAAGCCCGCCGCGGCCAAGCCCGCAGCCAAGCCCGCGGCAAAATAGACGGGGCGACGCAATCCGTTGCCTTGCGGCGGGTTTCGCCCTATGTTCCGGCCTGCGAGGGTGGCGGAGTCCGCCCTCGCGACCGCGCAACATCAGGATGCCCGTCCGCCCATGACCGATCTGTCGCACATCCGCAATTTCGCGATCATCGCGCACATCGACCACGGCAAATCGACGCTTGCCGACCGCCTGATCCAGACCTGCGGCGGCCTGAACGAACGCGAGATGAAGGAGCAGGTGCTCGACTCCATGGATATCGAGCGCGAGCGCGGCATCACCATCAAGGCGCAGACGGTGCGCCTCGCCTACACCGCCAAAGATGGCCGCACCTATCAGCTCAACCTGATGGACACCCCCGGCCATGTGGACTTCGCCTACGAGGTCAGCCGCTCGCTCGCCGCGTGCGAGGGGTCGCTTTTGGTGGTGGACGCCTCGCAGGGAGTGGAGGCGCAGACGCTCGCCAACGTCTACCACGCCATGGAGGCGGACCACGAGATCGTGCCGGTCTTGAACAAGATCGACCTGCCCGCCGCCGAACCGGAGCGCGTGCAGGCGCAGATCGAGGAAGTGATCGGCCTCGACGCCTCGGACGCGGTGATGATTTCCGCCAAGACCGGGCTCGGCGTTCCCGACGTTCTGGAGGCGCTGGTGCAGCGTCTGCCCGCGCCGACGGGGGAGCGCGAGGCGCCCTTGAAGGCGCTCTTGGTGGACAGCTGGTACGACAGCTACCTCGGCGTGGTGATTCTGGTGCGGGTGAAGGACGGCGTGCTGAAAAAGGGCATGCGCATCCGCATGATGGCCAACAATGCCGCCTATCAGCTCGACAAGGTGGGCGCGTTCACCCCGAAGATGGTGGACGTGGAGGACCTGGGTCCGGGCGAGATGGGCTTCCTCATCGCCGGCATCAAAACCGTGGCCGACTGCCAGGTGGGCGACACCATCACCGACGACCGCCGCCCGGCGGAGACTGCGCTGCCGGGCTTCAAGCCCTCGGTGCCGGTGGTGTTCTCGTCGCTGTTCCCGGTGGACGCGGGCGATTTCGAGCAGCTGCGCGAATCCCTCGGCAAGCTGCGTTTGAACGATGCGAGCTTCCAGTACGAGCCGGAGACGTCCGCCGCGCTCGGCTTCGGTTTCCGCTGCGGCTATCTCGGCCTCCTGCACATGGAGATCATCCAGGAGCGCCTGGAGCGGGAGTTCGACCTCGACCTCATCACCACCGCGCCCTCCGTGGTCTACCGCGTGCACATGACCAACGGCGAACTGCGCGAGCTGCACAACCCGGTGGACATGCCGGAGCCGACGCAGATCAGCGAAATCGAGGAGCCCTGGGTCAAGGCGACGATCCTGGTGCCCGACGAGTATCTGGGGTCGGTGCTGCAGCTCTGCACCGAACGCCGCGGCATCCAGGACGAGCTCACCTACGTCGGCAACCGCGCCATGGTGGTCTACCGCCTGCCCTTGAACGAAATCGTCTTCGACTTCTACGACCGGCTGAAGTCGATCTCCCGCGGCTATGCCTCCTTCGACTACGAAGTGGCGGACTATGCGGCCTCCGACCTGGTGCGCGTCTCCATCCTGGTCAATGCGGAGGCGGTGGATGCGCTCTCCTTCATCGCGCATGCGAGCCAGGCGGAATCCCGAGGGCGCCAGATCTGCGAGC
>JBFWJB010000386.1:0-2648 GCA_050253435.1 Rhodospirillaceae bacterium | reverse complement strand
ACTGGAAGCCGAACGGCGTGATCTCGCAAGGTTCTGGCGCATCCGGCGCGTAGAACGCGGTGTCGGGCAGGTTGCCGGTGAAAAATGCGGAAAAGTCGATGAGGTCGTCGCCCGACGCGCCGTAGCCGTGGAGGAACACCACCACCGAAGTCGCGGAACCGAGGTTCCGGGTCGGATAGAACGACCCATCGAGGGGAAGACCGGACAACGTCATGGCGGCGGCTCCGCGAAGTGGATCAGTCGAGCATCGCAAGCAGGATCGGCACCAGGATGGGCAAAAGCACGGCGGTGGCAAGTCCGTTGAGGCCGATCGCCATGCCCGCGAACGCACCCGCGGTCTCGCCGAACTGGAACGCCCGGGCTGTGCCGAGGCCATGCGCCGCGAGTCCGAGGGAGAAACCCATGGCGCGTTGGTCGCGGATCCCGAACGTCCGGAAGATCACGGATGCAAGGATCGCGCCGATCACCCCGGTGAGGATCACGAACACCGCCGTGAGCGAGGGTACGCCGCCGAGCTTCTCGGAAATCCCCATGGCGATCGGCGTGGTCACCGACTTCGGCGACAGCGACACCAAGGTGGCGCGGTCAGCGCCCAGCCATCCGGCGAGCAGCACCGCCGCCCCGGCAGCGATCACGCTGCCCACCGGCAGGGCAATCCCGAGCGCCACAACCGAGCGGCGCACCTGGTCGAACTGCCGGTAGAGCGGCACCGCGAGCGCCACCGTCGCCGGGCCGAGGAGGAAGTGGATGAACTGCGCGCCCTCGAAATAGCTTTCGTAGGAGGTGCCGGAGACGGTCAGCAAACCGGCGAGGACGACGATGCTCCACAGCACCGGGTTCAGCAGCGGTATCCGGCCAGACCGGACGAACAGGCGGTTGAACCCCTGGTAGACCACAAGGGTCAGGGCCAGCCAGAACAGCGGAGCGCTCGCGAGGTAGACCCACAGCGCCTGGATTTTCGGATCGCTCATCGGCCGTCGCCCTTGGGCGCGGGGGTGCGCGGCAGCAGGTGCTGCACGATCCACGCGGTTGCCCCGATCGAGATAGCCGTGCCCGCCACCAGCGACACCGCGATCGCGAGCCACGCGTCCTCGAGTTGCTGCGCATAGCGGATCACGCCGACGCCCGCGGGCACGAACAGCAGCGAGAGATGGTCGAGGAGGGTGTTGCTGGCCCGCTCCACCGGCTCGGGCACATGGCGGCGGACCAGCAGGTAGAGGAACAGGAAGACCATTCCCAGCACCGGGCCGGGAACCGGCAGTCCGACCAGCCGCACCAGGACTTCCCCGGCCAGCTGGCAGAGCAGCAGCAGCGTTATGGCGCCGAGCACGGGGACGTCTCCGTTTGAGTTGTGGTCAGCCGACTTCGGCGGGCGGGTCCAGGTCGAGGTCCGGGCCGGTGTCGGGGGTGCGCTTGAGCCAGTCCTCGAGCAGGGCGACGTGGCCCAATTCCTCGGCGGCGAATTCCATTGCGGTTTCGGCGATGCCGGGATCGGTGGAGGCGGCGGCGACGCCGCTGTAGAACGCGTATGCGCCGTGCTCGCCCTTGAGTGCGAGAAGCAGCGCGTCGCGATCGTTCATCGCGTAGTCGGTCTCCTCCAACGGCGCGTTCTCCGGGCTGTCGTCGCCCGGCCACTGATATTCCCAGGCCTTCAGGCGCGGGATCGCCAGCCCGGCGGCGCGGCGTTCCGCGTCCGCCAGGTGGAGGCGTGAGTAGTGCGCCATCTTGCGGAACAGGCGGGCCACGTCGCTTTTGCGGTGGATCGAAAGGGCGTCGGCCATCTCGTCGTAACGGATGGCCGAGTCCTCCTCGAGGCGTAGGGCGTGGGCCAGGAACAGTTCCAGACTATTCATAGAGCGAATTGCCTTTCCAGCTCTGCTGCGGTCTTGGTGTTTTGATGGCAAGGCTTATAGGACGGTTCGACGGATTTGAACAGGGTTCCGAGCGAAAAACCATCGTCGTCGAGCAAGCGGCGGCGTGCCTCGCGGCGGTCGGTGCAGGGCTCGGTGAAGCTTTCGTGCACCACGTGCTTGAGATCGCGCATTTCCGGCCGGTAGGTCACGCAGGGTGAAATCACCTGGATGAACGAGAAGCCGGGGTGCCGGATCGCCTCGGCGATCGCCTTGGTCAGCATCTGCACCTTGCCGGAGAAACACCGCACGACGTGGCTTGCGCCCGCCGCAAGAGCGATGTCGAGGGGCTGGAACGGCGGCACGCCCGGGCCTTCGGGCGTGAGCTTGGAGTGGGTCCAGTCCGCCGCGCTGGTCGGCGACGCCTGGCCCTTGGTCATGCCGTAGACGGCGTTGTCCATCACGATGTAGGTGATGTCGAGGTTGCGGCGGCAGGCATGCATGAAGTGGTTGCCGCCGATCGAGAAGCCGTCGCCGTCGCCGCCCGCGCAGAGCACGGTGGTGTCGGGGCGGGCGAGCTTGAGCCCTTGCGCGATCGGCAGTGCGCGGCCGTGGATGCCGTGGAAGCCGTACACCGAGGTGTAGGCGGCGATCCGCGAGGAACATCCGATGCCCGAGATCAGCGCGACGTTCTCGCGCGGCAGGGCCAGTTCGGCCAACGCCTTGGTGATTGCCGAGAGCACCGCGTAGTCGCCGCAGCCGGGACACCACACCGGGCTGACGTCGGATTTGTAGTCG
>JBFWJB010000385.1:0-2653 GCA_050253435.1 Rhodospirillaceae bacterium | reverse complement strand
GTCGCGGCGGCGGCCAGCCCCATCGCCCAGCGGGCCAGGGACCGTCCGTAATTTTGCATCGTGCGTATCATAGTGCCTCTTTCCGGAATCGTTCCAGCAACTGCTTCTGCACCCGCAGCGGCACGATCTGGCTGTCGTCGCCGCCGAGGCGCCCCACTTCCTTGACGAAGCGCGAAGCGATGAACTGATTGCGTTCCGACGCCATCAGGAACACCGTCTCGATATCCGAGTTCAGGCGCACGTTCATGCCGCACATCTGGAACTCGTATTCGAAGTCGGAGACCGCGCGCAACCCGCGGATGATGAACCTGGCGCCGCATTCCAGCGCGAAATTCATCAACAGGTTGGAGAAGGGCCGCACTTCCGCGCTTTTGCCCGACGGCAGGTCCAGCGCCGCGACCTCGCGGCTTGCCATCTCCACCCGCTCCTCCACCGAGAACATCGGCGACTTGCCGTCGCTGACCGCGACGCCGACGATCAGGTGGTCCACCAGCCGCAACGAACGGGCGATGATGTCGAGGTGCCCGTTGGTGATGGGGTCGAACGTCCCCGGATAGATTCCGATCCCGACGGACATGGTCCAGCCTCCTCCCCCCTGTCAGAGTTCATATCGTGTGCGCCGCCCCCGCAGCGCAGCGATTGGGCCTATGCTTCGCCGGGCGGCACATCGTCCATGTCCGGCGCGTCGGTCCCGGCGCCGTTTTCCGCGTCGTCCAGAACGTCGCCGTTCTCTTCTTCCATCTCGGCGTCGTCGAGACGGGTGGCGGACACCACGCGCTCGTCCTCCGCCGTACGGAACAGGGTGACGCCCTGCGTCTTTCTGGCAGCAATGCGGATATCATGCACCGGCATCCGGATCAACTGTCCACCGTCGCTGACCAGCATCACCTGGTCGGAATCCTTGACCGGGAAGCTCGCCACCACGTTGCCGTTGCGGTCGGTGGCGTCGATGTTCATGATCCCCTGCCCGCCGCGGCCGGTGATGCGGTAGTCGTAGGCCGAGGTGCGCTTGCCGAAGCCGTTCTCGGTGACCACCAGCATGAACTGCTCCGCCTCGCGCATTTCCGCATAGGTTTCGTCGGAGATCGCGGCGGAGGGTTCCGCCGCCTCTTCGCCCTCGGCGGCGTGGTCTTCCAGGCGGCGGCGCTTGAGGTAGGCGTCGCGGGTTTCCGCGTCGTAGGCGGTGTGGCGCAGCACGGTGAGGCCGATCACGTCGTCGTCGGCGGCGAGGCGGATGCCGCGCACGCCGGTGGAGGTGCGCCCGGCGAACACCCGCACCTCGTCGATCGGGAAGCGGATGCACTTGCCCTTGCGGGTGGAGAGGAAAAGGTCGTCCTCCGAGGAGCAGTTGCGCACCGAGATCAGGCGGTCGCCGGAATCCAGCTTCATCGCGATCTTGCCGTTGGACATCACGTTGCCGAAGTCCGACAGCCGGTTGCGCCGCACGTTGCCGCGCGCCGTGGCGAAGGAGATGAACATCTTCTCCCACTCGGCCTCGTCCTCCGGCAGGCGGAGGATTGCGGCGATGGTCTCCCCTTCCTGCAGCGGCAGGAGATTGACCAGCGGCTTGCCGCGCGACTGCGGATTGCCCAGCGGCAGGCGGTAGGCCTTGAGCTTGTAGACCATGCCCAGCGAGGAGAAGAACAGCAGCGGCGTGTGCGTGCTGGCGGAGTAGACGCGGCTCACGTAGTCCTCTTCGCGCGTCGCCATGCCGGCGCGCCCCTTGCCGCCGCGCTTCTGCGCGCGGTAGGTGGACAGCGGCACCCGCTTCACATAGCCCTTGGAGCTGTAGGTGACGACCATCTCCTCGCGCGGGATGAGGTCCTCGATGTCGTGCTCGAACTCGTTCTCCTCGAACATCGTGCGCCGCGGGTCGGCGTAGAGCCCCTTCACTTCCAGCAACTCGTCGCGGACGATGCCGTAGAGCTTCTCCCGCGAACGCAGGGTTTCGAGGTAGTCCTCGATCTTCAGGCCGATCTCGCGGATCTCGTCGTGCACCTTGTCGCGTTCGAGGCCGGTGAGGCGGTGCAGGCGCAGGTCGAGAATGGCGCGGGCCTGCGCTTCGGAGAGGCGATAGGTGCCGTCCACCACGCCGCGGCCGGGTTCGTCGATCAGCGCGATCAAGGGCGCCACGTCGGCGGCGGGCCAGTCGCGCGCCATCAGCCCTTCGCGCGCCGCGGTGGGATCGGAGGCGGAGCGGATCAGCGCGATCACCTCGTCCAGGTTGGCGACCGCGATGGCGAGGCCGACCAACACGTGGGCGCGGTCGCGCGCCTTGGCGAGCTCGAACTCGGTGCGGCGGCGCACCACCTCCTCGCGGAAGTGGACGAAGGCGACGATCACGTCCTTCAGGGTGAGCAGCTGCGGCCGCCCGTCGTTGAGCGCCAGCATGTTGACGCCGAAGGAGCTTTGCAGCGGCGTGAAGCGGTAGAGCTGGTTGAGCACGACGTCGGGCTGGGCGTCGCGCTTCAGCTCGATCACCACGCGCACGCCGCGGCGGTCGGATTCGTCGCGCAGGCCGGCGATACCGTCGATCTTCTTGTCGCGCACCAGTTCGGCGATCTTTTCGATCATCGCCGCCTTGTTGACCTGGTAGGGCACCTCGTGCACCACCACGGCCATGCGGTCCTTGCGGATTTCCTCGATCTCGCAC
>JBFWJB010000384.1:0-2659 GCA_050253435.1 Rhodospirillaceae bacterium | reverse complement strand
TGACCTTGGGCGGCGGCGCGTTGCGCAGCGGACGCACCACGGTGACGTCGGAACGCCCGCCCTCGGCATAGCCGTGGCCGGCGTCGGCGGAAAGGCCCTTCGGCAGATCGCCCTGGTCGGCGGTCGCCTCATCGGCGGGCTGCGCGAGCTGCTGCGGCTTCGGCGCGTCGGAACCGAACCAGTTCACCGGATTGTAGGAGCTGGAGCACCCGGCCAGCAGAAGCCCCAAGGCCCCGGCCATTCCGACGGCGCGCGCGCGCGCGGACCAGCGGATTCCGGCGCCCCTCAAACCTTCTGCCCCGATCTGCATTGTTTCTCGTTCCCTATGTGACGCGAAGGACCGACGGCACGGCCCGACCCGGCGCCCAGACCCCCAGAGATCGGCGCCGCTGCGGTCCTTTTCCGATACCGCTATCCATATAGCATCAAAACCGAAACAGGTGAAATCCGAAACGCGTCCAGACGCTTCCGGATCACAGCCCGTTCTCGGTCTTGTACCGGCGGGCGAGCTCCACATAGCCCCAGGCGTGCGGCACGAAACCCTCGATCTCCTCGGCGGTGAGCTTGCGCAGAAAACGTGCGGGAGACCCCGCCCACAGCTCGCCCGCGGGCACGCGCTTGCCCTGGGTGAGCAGCGCGCCCGCGCCCAGCATGCCCTCCACCACAGCGCCGTCGAGCACGGTTGCGCCCATGCCGACGAAGGCGCGGTCCTTGAGCACGCAGCCGTGCAGGATGGCGCCGTGGCCCACCGTCACGTCGTCGCCGATGATAGTGGGCGCATCGCGGCTCAAGTGCACGATGGTGCCGTCCTGGATGTTGGTGCGCTTGCCGATGCGGATGACGTCCACATCGCCGCGCAGCACGCAGCCGAACCAGACGTTGGTGTCCTCGCCGATCACCACGTCGCCGAGCACCGCGACGCCGGGCGCGATGAAGGCGGAGGGGTGAATATCGGGAGAGACGCCCCTGTAGGACAGAACGATCGCAGCCATCGGGTATCCTTTACGCTTGCAGCACTGTGTTTTTCATATGGGCGTTCACGGGAACATCGGCGCCTGGGAGAGACCCAGGGTTTCCGCAAAGCCGAGCATCACGTTCATGTTCTGCACCGCCTGGCCGGATGCGCCCTTGGTGAGGTTGTCGATGGCGCAGGTGAGGATCACCCCGCCGGGGCGGCGGTCGGCGGTCACCCCGATCAGCGCGAGGTTGGAGCCGCGCACGTGCCGGGTGTGCGGCGTCGCCCCGAACGGCAGCACCTTGACGAAGGGCTCGCCGGCGTAGCGCGCGGCCAGCGTGGCGTGCAGATCGGCGGCGGAAGCGCCGCCCGCGAGGTTGACGTAAATGGTGGAGAGCATGCCGCGGTTCATCGGGATGAGGTGCGGCGTGAAGCTCGCCACCACCGGCTTGCCCGCGGCGATGGAAAGCCCCTGCTCGATCTCCGGCCCGTGGCGGTGGCTGGCGACGCCGTAGGCGTGCATGCCCTCGGCCACCTCGCAGTAGAGCGAGCCCTCCTTGGCGGCGCGCCCGGCGCCGGAGACCCCGGACTTGGAATCGATGATGATGTTGGCCAGATCGATCTGCCCCGCCTCGATCAGCGGGATCAGCGGCAGCTGCGCCGTGGTCGGATAGCAGCCGGGGTTGGCCACCAGGCGCGCCTTGGCCACCGCCTCCCGCGCCAGTTCGGTGAGACCGTAGACCGCCTCGGCCTGCAGGTCCGGCGCCCGGTGCGGATGCCCGTACCAAGTGGCGTAGGCGTCGAGGTCGGCGAGCCGGAAATCGGCGGAGAGGTCGCACACCTTCAGGTCCCGCGGCAGCCCGGCAATGATCTCCTGCGTCGTGCCGTGCGGCAGCGCGCAGAACACGAAGTCCGCCGAGGCCGGATCGAAGGCGTCGAGCGCGATCAGGTCCGGCAGGTCCATCGCGGCAAGGTGCGGAAACACCGAGGCCATCGCCTGCCCGGCCTTGCGGTCGGCGGTGAGCGCGGACAATCGGACGCGCGGATGGTTCGCCAACAGGCGGATCAGCTCCGCCCCGGTGTAGCCGCTTGCCCCGAGAATCGCCACGTTGGCCATATCCGCCATCGCCCTGGTCCTTTCCTGACTCGATCATTCGCGCGGCGTCCGCGCCGCATCACATTATGAAAACCCAATCGCCGCCGCAATTGGAGATACCGTGAAAAACGAAAAGGCCCGCCGGGTGGGCGGGCCTTTCCAACATCGCTGCAACGGGCGGCCGCCCGCCGCCTCAACGCTTGGAGAACTGGAAGCTGCGGCGGGCCTTCGCCTTGCCGTACTTCTTGCGCTCGACGGTACGGGAGTCGCGGGTGAGGAAGCCGCTCTTCTTGAGCACTCCGCGCAACTCCGGCTCGTAGAGGTTGAGCGCGACCGAAATGCCGTGGCGCACCGCGCCCGCCTGGCCGGACAGCCCGCCGCCCTTCACCGTGCACACCACGTCGAACTGGCGCTCGCGGTTGGTCACGACGAACGGCTGGTTGATCACCATGCGCAGCACCGGACGCTGGAAGTACTCCAGGATGTCGCGGCCGTTGACGGTGATCTTGCCGGACCCGGCCTTCACCCAGACGCGGGCGACCGCATCCTTGCGCTTGCCGGTGGCGTAGGAACGGCCCAGAGCGTCGCGCTTCGGCTCGGCCTTGGCC
>JBFWJB010000383.1:0-2676 GCA_050253435.1 Rhodospirillaceae bacterium | reverse complement strand
CATGGCGCGGGCGATGGCGCGCTCCCGGGTGTCCGGGTTGCGGCCGACGTGCACCACCTTCTCCCCGCTCTTGTAGACCGCATTCTTCACCACGCGTTCGCGCACCTCGCCGGTGGGGTTGTCGAATCCGTGGTGGGACTCGGCATAGACATCCACCTCGATGCGCGGGCCGGGGCGCGCCGCGGCCTCCTGCGCCAGCTTGACGCACGGCGCGGGAGGCGTCCACTCGTCCGCGGCGCCGAGTTGAAACAGCACCGGCGCGATCACGCCGTAGTCCTTCACCTCGCGGCGCACCTGGGTGCAGCCGGGATAGAACGCCACCGCGCCGATGAAGTCGTCCGTGAGCCCGGCGGGGCGGCCCGGACTGGTTTTCGACATTACCCAGAGGGTGGTCATGCCGCCGTGCGACCAGCCGAACAGGGCGATGCGGCGGGGCTGCACCTCCGGCCTCGCCTGCAGCCAGGCGAGGGCGTCGTAGGCGTCGCGCACCCGCTCCCGCTCCGGCAGGACCGGGCGGTCGCGCAGGGAGCACACCGAGGCATAGCCGCGCACGGTGAAGCTGTCGGGAAAGAGCACCGCATAGCCCGCGGCGTTGAAGCGCTTCGCCCAGTCGGTTTCGCGGGCGTGCAGCCTGCCGCTTTTGGTCAACAGGCCGCCGCAGCCGTGCAGCGCCACGATGGCGGGGAACGGCCCCTGCCCCTCCGGCAGGGAGAACAGGCCCGAAATTTCGCCGCCGCCGCGCAACGGAATGCGCACGGGCTCCATCTCCGCCCGCGCCGCCGCCGGCAAAGCCAGCAGCGCCAGCGCCAGGCTCCAGGCGCGCAGTCCCCCCATGTTTCCCTCCTATCCGGTCAGGGTCGCCAGAAGCAGCAACCAGACGATGCCGAGCATACACCCGGCGGCGAGAAACAGCCCGTTCCATCGCAGCCCCACGGTGAGCGGCGAGACCCGCCCGAACAGGGCGATCAGCAGCACCGTGGCGGTGAACGGCGAGGTGACGGCGGTGAGGCTCCAGCCGAAGGCCATGGCCAGCAGCGTGATGTCCGGGGAGAGCCCCACCGTGGCGGGGTCGGGCAGCAGCGGTCCGATCAGGGACCCGGAAAGGATCGGATTCATTCCGAGCATGCCGAGGGCGGGCAGGCTGCACACCAGGGCGACAAGGATGGCCCAGCCGGGGACCACGCTGAGATCCAGGAAATGCGCGGTGACCAGCCGGTGCGCGAGCTCGCCCGCGATCTTGCCGATGAATCCCGCCATGAACAGCAGCACGATCTCGGACTTGTAGGCATCCAGTTCACGGCCCAGGTAGTCGCGGATGCGCCGCAGCACCTCGGCGGAGACGGAGGGCGCGCGGCTTTCCGGAGTCTCGGGCCGGGCGGTCTGCAGCGCGATCCAGGAAAGGCTGATCAGCGGCACCATCGCCATCACCGCGATCACCACGCGCAACCCGGTGGCCGCCATCAGCGCAGAGACGCAGACGACGAGAGCGGCAAGCAGCATCAGGAGCGGCACCAGGGTGCGCGGGCTGCCCACCGGCGGCGAAGGCGGCGGCGCGTTCGCCGGGCGCGGCGGCTTGAACGCGGCATCCACCCCCCAACCGAGAAGAACGACCAGCAGCGAGGTCAGCACGCCGTACCCGACCACGCCGCCCCAGCTGCTGCCCACGATCACCGCGGGGCCGATCGCCATGGACAGCGAAAGCGGCGACCAGCACAGGGTGGCGGCGAAGCCGCGCTGGATGGCCAGCAGCATGCGGCGCACCTTCACCGCATTGCGCGGCCGCCCGTCGGCCTCGGTCTCGGCCTGTTCGACCAGGGTGCCGAGCAGCGAGATCGAGCCGTAATTCAGCATCAGGGCGAACAGGTGCCCGCCGAACGCCAGCGCCAGATAGCGCTTGCTCGGGGTGCGGGTGGCGAGGTATTCGCCGCAGCGGCGGATCGCGGCGGAGGTCCCCGCGGCGGTGCGCAGGGTGGACAGCGCGAGGAAAAAGGCGATGACGAAGCCGCCGGCGGCCAGGGCGTCGGCCACCAGCGTCCAACCGTCCGTCCGCGACAGCACGGCGAAGGCGGAAAGCGCGATGCCGATGGCGACGAAGGCGCGGCGCGACCAGCGTACATCCTTGATGACGCAGGCGATATACGCCACGCACAGCCCCCCGCCCCAGACCTTGAGGACGGGTTCGCCCCACGCCTCCGCCGCAATGACGAGAACGGTCAGCGCGATCAGCATCGCGGCACGGAAAAAGGCGCAACGGCTCGGCACGGTAGGGGCTTCGTTCTGCTTCGTAAAACCGTATGTAGGCAGACTACCGGAAAAGCGCAGAAAAAACCCCGCCGAAGCGGGGTTTTTTTCGCGCCGCCCTGGGTCAGCCGCGTTTGATCTTCGGCACGACGCGCACCGCGCCCTTGGCGGCGTTGCTTGCCATCGCGGCATAAGCCCGCAGCGCCTGGGAGACGACGCGCCCGCGGCCCACCGGCTGCCAGGCGTCCTCTCCCTTGGCGTTTTCGGCGTCGCGCCGGGCCTTCAGTTCGGCGTCGGAGACGCGCAGCGTCAGGCCGCGGTTGGGGTTGTCGATGTCGATGACGTCGCCGTCCCTGACCAGGCCGATGATCCCGCCCTCGGCCGCCTCGGGCGAGACATGGCCGATGGAAAGCCCGGAGGTGCCGCCGGAGAACC
>JBFWJB010000382.1:0-2689 GCA_050253435.1 Rhodospirillaceae bacterium | reverse complement strand
CCCGGCAACGCTGTGCCGGTCCGAAATTCCGTAACGTCATCAATAGTTTGTGCCGCGATTCCGCCGTGGTCGCGTGGCGTGCTGAGGGGGTGTCCGGAACCGGACCGTGTGCCGCGCCGCTTTGCGCGGCCCTTTTGGAGGCCTGCACCATGCGTGCACGTACTGCCGTCCTTGCTCTGACGTTCGCCGCCGCCTTCGCGGTGCCTGCCCTCGCGCAGACGACGACGCCCCCCGCCACCACGACAAAGCCGGCCGCGACGACGCCCGCGCCTGCCACACCTGCACCTGCCACACCTGCACCTGCCACGACACCGCCCGCGACCACGGCGCCCGCCAAGCCACCGGCAGCCTCGACGGGCGCGACGAGCCCGGCCAAGCCCGGCGCGCCGCCCTCAGCGGCCGAGACGGCATTGCACCAGCGTCAGGCTGCGTGCGGGGCGGAATGGCGGGCGGCCAAGGCCGCCGGCAAGATTCCCGCCGGCCAGACGTGGCCAAAATACTGGAGTGCCTGCAATACCCGCCTGAAAGCCCAGGGCAAATGATGCGGGGAGGTGGCCGCAGCCGCGCCTGAGCTTTGCCCGATCCGGGCCAGAGCGCCCATTCACGCGACACCGCCGTCCGGGTGCGGTGTCGGTCAGGTCCCCGAAAAGCGAGGCGCCCGCTTCTCGGCGAAGGCGAGGCGGCCTTCGCGATAATCCGCGCTGGCGTTTGCGGAGGCAGTGGCGCGCTTGGCCTCGCCGGAGAGGGCCTGGCTGCCGCTCTCGGCCGCCCGGATGGCGAGTTTCGCGGCCTTGAGGGTCAGCGGCGCGTTCTCGGCGATGCGCAGGAGCGTGCGCTCGGCCAGCGCCTCCACTTCGGCCGCCGGGGCGATCAGATCCACCGCGCCCATCGCGTGCGCCCGATCTGCCGGGAGGCGCTCGGCGGTGAAGAACAATTGCCGCGCGCCCTGACTGCCGAAGGCGCGGAGCACGCGGCCGAGCCCGCGCGGATCGTAGCCGAGCCCCAGCCGCGCGGCGGGGATGGCGAAGAAAGCATCATCGCCCGCGATCCGCATGTCGCAGCTTGCCGCCAGCGCCGCCCCGGCCCCGACGCAGGCGCCGCGAATGAAGGCGAGCGTCGGGAAGGCCAGCCCCTCGATGGCGGAGCACGCCTGTTCCACAACATCGTCATAGCTCTGGGCGCCGGAGGCGTCCGAGCGGGCGCTGTCGAAATCGGAAATGTCGGCACCGCCGGAGAAGGCGAGATCGCCGGCACCGCGCAGTACCGCGACGCGAATATCCGAACGGCCGCCGGCCTCCTGGGCGAAGACGGAGAGGGCGCGCCACATGGCGCTGGAAATGGCGTTGCGCCGCTCCGGATTGGTGAGCGTGAGACGGGCGATGCCGCCTTCGACGGTGATGGCGATGCTCCCGGCCAAGGTCGTCTCCCTGCTCCCGCCGGCGCTGCATGCAGGGCGCGGCTGCTTGCCACCCGGCGGTGGCCGGTGACTGGGACGTTCCTAGAGCACGGGGCGATCCCAATGCAACGCCGTCGGACGTTGGGAACGCGCGTGCCGAACGATGTCCGCTGCGGTTCCCTACCGTCTGAAGCTGTTGAGGGTGCCGGGGCGGCGCGTGTGCGCCACCCCGTTCCCTACGGGCGCCGGTCAGGGCTTGGCACCCGGAGCAGATCCTGTGGCCGTGCACGGAGGCCGCAAAAACGGACAGGGTATCATGATAATCTGACAATCCTTGCCCTTGTGTGGACGCGGATTAAAGCAGATTCAAGGAAAAAATGAGGGGGTTCCTGCTGAATTCCAGCGTTGGTAACCGCTTCCGTCCTATCGATCTCTAGACAGGTTGTACGTCAAAGCGTTCCACACCGTCGCTCTGCTCAGGTCATTCCTTGCGGAACAAGATGTTGGCGATGAAGCCGACAATCAGACTGCCTAAGGCCACGGCCAGTCCATAAAGCAAGGCATCGTTCATGGCGAACTCTGCTACGCGTTGCTCAAAGCCGATTTTCTGCACGTCGAAGGTGGCCTGTTCCGTGGCGGCAACTAGACCGTTCCGCAGCAGCTTGACCTCGATCTGGTACGAACCGATGGGCGCTGCACCGGGGATGCGGACCTCCGCGCGAAACACCCGGGGGGCGAGGAAGGTGACGCCCTTCGCATTTTCCTCATAGAGCCCTTGGGCCGACTGCAGCCGAAGAAAAGCCGTGCGGAACGGGTCGGTCGGCACAACGTCGGCGAAATCGGCGCCCACGCGCTGGACAAAGATATTCCGCGTAAGGCCGATCTGCTCCCGCCGCAGGATCGCGAGGCTCGCCATCTCGTCGGTGGGCCGGTTGGAGAGGACGGTGAGAAAGGCGGGCACATCGATGAAGGTGCGGCTGTCGGTGTTGATCCAAAGGCCCAGCACCTGCGCCTTGCGCCAGGTGGTGAAATCCTCCCGCGGGCCGCGCACGGTCACGACCACGTCGGGGGTGTCGTCGATGGGCGCGCCATCGGACGCCTCGGCAACGCCGAACACCACCAGTTCGGCGCCGGCGAAGCTCGAGGAGATGCTCACCTTGTGCTGCGATACCGACAGAACCAGCCGGTCGGCGCGGGCGGGCGCGGCGAAAAGGCCCGCCAGCAGGGCGAGGCCGGCGAGCGCGAGGCGGGGAAAGCGCGGGGTGGCCGCGCCGGTGCGGGGGCGGGCGAGAT
>JBFWJB010000381.1:0-2700 GCA_050253435.1 Rhodospirillaceae bacterium | reverse complement strand
ACTGGCGCGCGACTACCTTGAGGACCCGAAATTCGCCCGCAAGACCATCGCGGAGATCGCCGGGCTCTGCGGCTATGCCCATGCCAGCCACTTCACTACGTCCTTCGGCAGGGCCGTCGGCATGTCCCCGGCGAAATACCGGAAAACCGCCAGCCTCTGACCGTCCCGAAAAATTTGGATTCTACCTCTTCCGCACCACCTTGAGGGCCTCGTCGTCGAGGCCGGCGATGCGCACCTCCGTGCCCGCAGTGATATCCGAGGGGCCGGTGGCGGCATAGGTTTCGCCGTTGAGGGTCACCGCGCCGTGCCCCTGGCGGAAGTCGCAGGCGGCAATCGCAGTGCGTCCGACCAGGCCGAGGCCCGCGTGGTGGCGGTTGGGCAGGGCGTCGGAAAGGCGCTGGGTGAGCCTGCCGCCGATCAGCGCGACGGCGGAGAGAATGACGAAAAGCCCGGCCTGCGCCGCGACGGAGGAGACCCCGAGGCCCCATTCCACCGCCCCGGTGAGCAGCGCGCCCGCGCCGATGGCGCGCGCCGCGCGTCCGTCGCGCCAGGTGCCGAAGGCGAGGAAGACGGCGCCGCCCGCCGCCCACATCCAGGGCGGAAGCGGCGTCATTGCGGCGGCGCCTCCGGCGGGCGGTGGGCGATTTCCGGCGTTTCCGCCGCGCCCAGCTGCACCGCCTCGATGCTTTCGGCGCGCTTGGCGATCTTCTCCATCGAGATCTGCACCGGGGTGATGTCTCCCTGCGCCTGGTTGATGTGGGTGAACAGCTTCTTCAGGCGGTCGTCGAGGCGGCCCACGTCCTCCAAGAGGGTGCCCACCTCCTTCTGAATGCGGCCCGCCTGCTTGCGCATCTGCACGTCTTTCAGCACCGCGCGCACGGTGTTGAGCGTCGCCATCAGGGTGGTGGGGGAGACGATCCACACCCGGCTGCGGTAGGATTCCTCCACCACGTTGCGGAAACTTGCGTGCAGTTCCGCATAGACCGCCTCGGAAGGCAGGAACATCAAGGCGCTCTCCGCGGTCTCGCCGGGGATGATGTAGCGCGACGCGATGTCGTGGATGTGCTTCAGCACGTCGTCGGAAAAACGCCGCCCCGCCGCCTTGCGCTCCGCCTCGCCCGCATCGCGGAAGGCCTGATAGCCGTCGAGCGGGAACTTCGCGTCGATGACGATCGGCCCCGGCGGGTTGGGCAGCACCAGCAGGCAGTCGGCGCGCCGCCCGTTGGAGAGCTGTGCCTGGAACGAAAACGCGTCGGCGGGCAACGCGGCGGTGACGATATCGTGCATCTGCACCTCGCCGAAGGCCCCGCGCGCCTGCTTGTTGGAAAGAATATCCTGCAGCCCCACCACCTGGGTGGACAGCTCGGTGAGGTTCTTCTGCGCCGCGTCGATCACCGCCAGGCGCTCGCGCAGGTCGTGCAGGGTGGCGGCGGTCTTTTCGCCCGAGGCCACCAGGTTCTCGCCGACGCGGCGCGTCACCTCGCCCAGGCGCTCGTCCAGCGCCTTGGCCAGCGCCCGCTCCTGCGCCTGCATCCGCTCGGCAAGCTGCGCCTGCTGCGCCGCCTGGCTTTCCGCCATCTGCGCCAGCCGCCCGGCCAGCTCCGCCAGCGCCGGGTCCGCCCCGCGCCGCCGCGAAAGCGCCCACGCCACCGCCGCCGCCGCGACCGCGGCGAGCAGCAAAACAGCGAGCCATCCCTCGAAACCCGGCATCATCCGCATCATCCCCTTGCAGTTGCGAGCAGGATAGGCCAGCCGCCGCTTGACGCGAAGGGGCAAAACACTCTATGTCCCCATTGACACTCGTTTGCAATTGAGGACACCCGACCCCATGGCGATCCTGCCCATCGTCGTCGCCCCCGACCCGGTCCTGAAGGCCAAGGCCAAACCCGTAGCGGAAGTGGACGACGAAATCCGCCAACTCATGGACGACATGCTGGAAACCATGTACGCCGCGCCCGGCATCGGCCTCGCCGCGCCGCAGGTCGGCGTCTCCAAACGGGTGATCGTGCTCGACGTGGCGCACAAGGACGATCCGCCCGCGCCGCTCTGCCTCGCCAATCCGGAAGTGGTCTGGGCCTCTGAGGAACTCGCCTGCTACGAGGAGGGCTGCCTCTCGGTGCCCAAGCAGTATGCCGAGGTGGAACGCCCCGCCGTGGTCAAGGTGCGCTTCCTCGGCCGCGACGGCAAAAAGCACGAGATCGAGGCCGACGGCCTGCTCGCCACCTGCGTCCAGCACGAGATCGACCACCTCGACGGCATCCTCTTCATCGACTACCTGTCGAACCTCAAGCGCAACATGATCCTGCGCAAACTCAAGAAGGAACAGCGCACCGCCTGAAGGCCGCGCTGCGGGGGGACACCATGGGGGAAACCCGCCTGCGCGTCGTGTTCATGGGCACGCCGGACTTCGCCGCCGCGGCGCTGGCCGCGCTGACGCCCGCGCACGACATCGTCTGCGCCTATTCCCAGCCGCCGCGCCCGGCGGGCCGCGGCTATAAGCTCGCCCCCTCGCCGGTGCACGCCCTGGCGGAAAGCCTCGGCATTGCCGTGCGCACCCCGGCCTCGCTGAAATCCCCCGAGGAACAGGCCGCCTTCGCCGCGCTTGCAGCCGACGTCGCGGTGGTCGCCGCCTATGGTCTGTTTCTGCCCCAGCCGATCCTCGTTGCGCCGTGCCTCGGGTGCGTCAACATCCACGCCTCG
>JBFWJB010000380.1:0-2708 GCA_050253435.1 Rhodospirillaceae bacterium | reverse complement strand
CGCCGACTACGGCCTCTCGCCCTACGACGCGGGGGTGCTGGTGGCGGAGAAGGAAACCGCCGCGTATTTCGAGGCGGCGGCCGAGGGCCACGACGCCAAGGCGGTGGCGAACTGGGTGATGGGCGATTTGTTCGCCGCGCTCAACCGCACCGGCAAGGACATCACCGAGGCTCCGGTGAAGCCCGAGAACATCGGCAAGCTCGTCGACCTGATCAAGGACGAAACGATCTCCGGCCGCATCGCCAAGGACGTGTTCGAGATCATGCTCGAAACCGGCGACGCGCCCGACCGGATCGTCGAGGAGCGGGGCCTCAAGCAGGTGACCGATACCGGCGCGATCGAGGCGGTGATCAATCAGGTGATCGCCGCCAATCCCGACAAGGTCGCCGAGGTCAAGGCGGGCAAGGAAAAGCTCCTCGGCTGGTTCGTCGGCCAGGCGATGAAGGCCTCCCAGGGCAAGGCCAATCCCGGCATGCTCAACGAGCTGATCCGCAAGAAGCTGCTCGGCTGAGCCGGAACTTCGGACACGGACGAAAGGGGCCGGGGCGAACGTTCCGGCCCCTTTTCCGTTTGCGCGGGCCTCACGCCGCGGGCGGAACCACGGCGTTGAGGGCCGCGGAGAAGATCTCTCCGAACCGCTCGGCGAGACGTCCGCACGGGTACTGCAACGGCCGCAGCAGGAACGTGAAGAACGAGATCCGCGGGCGGAACGGCCGCACCGCCAGGCCCGTGTGCAGGTGGCTCTGGGCCACCGCCGGATGCACGACGCTTACTCCCATGCCCTTGGCCACCATCATGCAGATCGCCGCGGCATACTGGCAGCCGTAGGTCAGAACCCGCGGATCGGGGCCGTCCGCGGTGAACCCGGCGTCGATGTTGCGCCGCGTGCCGTCCCCCTCCAGAAGCGACAGAAATTTCTCGCCGCGCAGGTCGTCGGGGCCGATCGGGCCCTCGCCCCGGGCGAGACGGTGGTCGCCCGGCAGAATGCACACGCCGTCCATCCGCCGGATCGTCTGCGTGCTCACCCCAGCGCCGCCGGTGTTGTAGGAGGTCACGCCGATATCGCAGAAGCCTGACGCCGTCCACTGGGCGACCGTGGTCGAATCGCTGGTGTGGATGGTGATGCTGACGTCGGGAAACTCGTGCGAGAACGTCTGCGCGGCCTCGGGGATCAGGGTCAGGAGCATCGACGGCACGGTGCCGATCCTCAGATGGCCGGTTCCGAGCGCGGCGATCGCGCGCGCGGATTTCTCGAGGCTGTCCATCCCGGTGAACGCGCGGCCGACGTCGCGGAAGAACGCGAGGGCTTCCGGCGTCGGCAGAAGGCGGCCCGAGAGGCGCGCGAACAGCTTGAAGCCGATCTGCCGTTCGAGCTGAGAGATCAGCCGACTGACGTTCGGCTGCGAGGTGTTGAGCTCCCGCGCGGCGGCGGTCATCGAACCGGAAAGGATGACGGCGCGGAAGGCTTCGATCTGCTTGAAGTTCATGTGCGACGCTCGAAGAGACGGTGACCGACGGACAGCATATCAATTTCGTATGAGTCCCCGCTATCTTGGAATTTGTTATATGGGGCATGCGCCGATATGATTCATACAGTGGTGTGTGGGTTCCAAGACATATTCGCAATCCGGCGCGGCAATTCGCGAAACGAAGCGAGCATGCGAGGTCTTTGACGGTCGTGCCGGTACTCCGGCACGCGCCGACCGGCGAGTGCGCGCCGATTTTCAGGAGCCGGATCGCGGCTTGGAATCTATTCAAAGCATTCAGTTGTATTTGGAAAAGTCACGTAGTGGAGAGTTTTTGTCGGTGGTTATCTTGAAAGCATAGATATCGACAGGGGGTTCGCATGTTCTGGATCGAATTTGCGGTCGTGCTCGTCTGCATTCTTATCGGAGCGCGATTGAGCGGCATCGGCATCGGTCTTGCCGGTGGGGTAGGGTTGGTGATCCTGGTTTTCGGTTTCGGGCTTCGTCCGAGTTCGGCGCCGATCGACGTGATGCTGATCATCATGGCCGTCATCACCATGGTTTCCACCATGCAGGCCACCGGCGGCCTGGATTATCTCGTGTCGCTGGCCGAGCGGATCCTGCGTCGGCATCCCGACCGGATCACCCTGCTGGCGCCGCTCATCACCTATACCTTCACCGTCTTTTGCGGCACCGCCTACGTCGCCTTCGCGCTCTATCCGGTGATCGTGGAGGCCGCCTACGAGGCGCGGGTCCGCCCCGAACGGCCGCTTTCGGTCGCCACCATCGCCGCCACCCAGGCGGTGACGGCGAGCCCGATGAGCGCGGCGATGGCGGTGCTGATCGCGCTCGTCAGCCCCGAGGGCATCACTCTGGCGCAGATCCTGCTCGTCTGCATTCCGGCGGGTCTGGCGGGGGTCCTCGTGGCGACGCTGACGGTCTACTGGCGCGGCGACGACCTCGAGAAGGATCCGGAATTCCAGCGGCGCCTCGCGGCGGGCGAGATCGCACCGCCGAAACCGGCGGAGGAACGCGTGGTGACGCGCGAGGCGAAGCTCTCGGTGCTGTTCTTCGCGCTGGCGGTGGCGTGCATCGTCGCGCTCGGCTCGATGCCCCAGTTGCTGCCGTCGTGGACGGTGGACGGCAAGGTCAGCAAGCTTCCGATTCCGGCCGCGCTGGAAATGATCATGCTGAGCTTCGCCTTCCTCACGGCGGTGCTGTTCAAGGTCAAGACCAGCCGGA
>JBFWJB010000379.1:0-2711 GCA_050253435.1 Rhodospirillaceae bacterium | reverse complement strand
CCATCGTCATCCACCGCCGAGGCGCTGCCGAGGCCGCCCTTGAGGTCCCCGGCTTTCGCCCCCATGCCCGCGCCCGCATTGCCCAGCGCGAAATCCAGCCCCGCCGTCTCGCACGCCTGCCGCGCCAGGTGCGCATAGGGCGGTTCCGCCCCCCACGCCTTGTCGCCGCCGTTGGCAAGGTCGAACAAAACCGCCGCGGGCACGATCGGCACGCGGAAATCGCCTACCTGGAACCCCCGCCCGCGCTCCGCCAGCCAGCCCATCGCCGCATCCGCCGCCGCCAGGCCGAAGGCGGAGCCGCCGGTCAGCACCACCGCATCCACCCGCTCCACCAGCCGTCCGGGGGCCAGGGCGTCGGTCTCCCGCGTGCCCGGCCCGCCGCCGCGCACGTCCACCGCCGCCACCGCGGGTTCGTCCGGCAATACCACCGAAACCCCGGTAATCGCCGCCGCATCCTCGGCATTGCCCACCCGGAACCCCGGAACGTCGGTCAGCAGGTTGCGCGGCCCCGGACGAATCGCCATGGCATGACTCCCTTTGAAAAACCAGACCGGGGCATTTCCGCCTCAGAAACGCCCACTGGGCGTTTCTGCCGCCTGTGGCGGTCGGCTTCAATCCCTGGACCCGCTGGGGCCTTGGGGCCCCAGACCCCTTAACTGTTTTTGCGCGTAGCGCCATCAGCCTGCGGCGGTTGCATCAAACGCGTTGCCTGCCGCTACGCGGCGAAAAACCAGTTATGGGGGACGCGGGGGGACCGAGTCCCCCCGCAAAGTTTTTGTTTTTCACACGTGCGCCGCCAGCGCCGCCAGCGTCACCAGCAGGCCGAAGTCGCGGTTGGATTTGAAGCGTTTGAGGCAATTCGGCGGGTCGTCGATATCGAGGGTGATGACCTGCCAGGCGAGGTGGCCTCCGGCGGCGCCGAGGAAGGGCCAGGCCCAGGGGCCGGTTTGCGCGGTGAGGAAGACGGCGGCGATGCAGGCGAGCGCGAGCGGATAGACCGCAGCGAGGAAAAGCCGGGTGCGGCTGCCCAGCGCGAGCGCGGTAGAGAGCACGCCGATCTTCACGTCGTCGGCCTTGTCCTGGTGGGCATAGATGGTGTCGTAGCCGAGCGTCCAGCAGATGCCGCCCGCGTAGAGCAAGAGCGCGGGCGTGGCGAGGCCGCCGGTGATTGCGCTCCACCCGGCGAGCGCACCCCAGTTGAAGGCGAGCCCGAGCCAGAACTGCGGCCAGTAGGTGACGCGTTTCATGAACGGATAGACCGCAAACACCGGGATCGAGGCGACGCCGAGGAGGATGGTGTGGCCGTTGAACTGCACCAGCACGGCCAAGCCCGCGAGCATGACACAGGCGAGGAAGACCAGCGCGCCCTTCACCGAGACCTGGCCCGCGGGGATGGGGCGGGTGGCGGTGCGTTCCACCTTGCCGTCGAAGTCGCGGTCGGCGAGGTCGTTGACCACGCAGCCCGCGCCGCGCATCAGAAGCGCGCCGATGCCGAAGAGGATGCCGTAGCCCCACACCCGGCCGTCCCACGGGCTGCCCGCGGCAAGCGCGGTGCTCCACCAGCACGGCAGCAGCAAGAGCCAGGTGCCGATCGGCCGGTCGAGACGCAACAGCTTGAGGTACGGGCGCACCGGCGCGGGGCAGCGGTCGGTCCAGCCGCCCACCGGCATGTCGTTGAAGATTGGCTTCGCGGTGGTCATGGGGCATACAGTACGTCAGGTCCCCGCCGCCGGAAAACGGAATTGACGATGAACTCCGCCACCACCGCGCCGCGCCTGTTCGTCCCCGATGCGCTGTCGGTGGGGGCGGATGTGCGCCTCACCCCGGCCCAGGCGCATTATCTGCGCGACGTGATGCGGCTTGCCCCCGGCGCCATGGTGCGGCTGTTCAACGGCCGCGACGGCGGCTGGCTGGCGGAAATCGGCGCTCTGGGCAAGAACGCCGCTTTGGTGCGCGCGGTGGAGTGCATCCAGGCGCAGCGGGCGGAGCCGGACGTATGGCTGCTGTTTGCGCCGATCAAGGGACCGCGCCAGGACGTGCTGGTGGAAAAGGCGGTGGAACTGGGCGCCGCCGCCCTCCTGCCGGTATTGACGGCGCGCGGGCAGGTGCGCCGCGTCAATGCGGAGCGCCTGGCCGCCCAGGCGGCGGAGGCCGCCGAGCAGTGCGAGCGCCTGAGTGTGCCGGAGGCGAAGCCGCTTTCCGGCCTGCCCGAGGTTCTCGCCGCGTGGCCCGCCGGGCGCACCCTTTTCTACGCCGATGAAACCGGCGGCGGAGCCCCGGCTTTCCAGGCGTTTTCCGCCCTCGGGGCAGGGGTTCCGGCGGCGATTCTGGTGGGGCCGGAAGGCGGTTTTTCGCCTGCCGAGCTTGATCTTTTGGCATCCGCTTCCTTTTCTAAAGGGGTCGGTCTGGGGCCCCGCATCCTGCGCGCGGAAACCGCCGCGATCGCCTCCCTGAGCCTGTGGCAAGCCGCCGCGGGCGATGGCGCCCTGCCGCCCGAACGTTGATGTCCCTCTCCCACATGGAGTTCGACCCCATGAGTACCGCCGTTTCGGACTCCCCCGTGATCACCCGCGTTTCCGAGCTGACCGAATGGCTGGCCGCCGGGTGCAAGCCGAAAAGCGCCTGGCGCATCGGCACCGAACACGAAAAGTTCGCCTTCTGCCGCAACAGCCTGAAGCCCCTGCCCTACGAAGGGACGAAGAGCATCCACG
>JBFWJB010000378.1:0-2737 GCA_050253435.1 Rhodospirillaceae bacterium | reverse complement strand
ACGCCTGGGCCGCAGGCGCGGCTGAGATGCGGGCGCGGCCGAAACGCCGGGCAGCGCTGGTGAAGCGCGAGATCGTCGCGCTTTCGCTCGCCGCGCGCGACCCGCGGGTGCCGTGGCCCGCCAAGCTGCTGGCGGCGGCGACGGTGGCCTACACGGTCAGCCCGATCGACCTGATCCCCGATTTCATTCCGGTGATCGGTTACCTCGACGACGCGATTCTGTTGCCGCTGGCGGTGTGGCTGGCCCTGCGGCTGATCCCCGCGTCGCTGATGGTGGAGGTGCGCGCCGAGGCGGAGCGGCGGATCGAGAAGCCTTCGGGGCGGAAGGCCGGGTGGGCGATCGGCGCATTGTGGCTCGGCCTCGCCGCCTTGGCGGGCTGGGTCTCGTTAAGAGAAGGGGGTCTTGCTCTGATAATTAATAGGGTGGTTAGTACGCGCAACAGACTCCCACCGGTTCCTTGCTGCAGACCGGATCGCGTAGAACAGAGGTAAGCCATTCCTCCTGGTGTTCATCTACGCGTGCCATGCCGATAATAGCTCTGGCGTCATTCTCAAATTGCTCCCGACGCATATATCCCTTATCGCATAAAGCTGCTAGTTGACGTACTACCGTTGCCGCGTGCGCTCCAATATGAGCTAATTTTACAATATCGTTTAGATTAGCTTTTATGTCGTGGGCAAATGTCATCATTGCGATGAGGGATGCGGTGTCGGCTTCGCTGTAACCGCTTTCAAGACTCAGAATAGCTACTCCTCCACCATACGGCGTAAGTCGAAATTTCATATCTGCGAGAATTTTTTCTACGATCGCTAACCGATCATCCTTACTGTTTCTGAATAATGAAAACATTTGTTCAATCCTCATGAGCATTGATCACGAATAAAGCGATGACCTTTAATCTCTACAACTTTCAATTGTATTGATCAATATCCGGCGTAGTGGAACACCACGCAGCGGCGGTGGGGGCGGCGGCGGTGCTCGAAAAGGTAGACCTCCTGCCACGTGCCGAGCATCATCGCGCCCTCGTGGACCGGAATGCTCAGGGAGACGTCGGTGAGCGCGGTGCGAATGTGGCCGGGCATGTCGTCGGGCCCTTCCTCGCGGTGGCTATACCAGGGCGCGTCCTCGGGCACGAGCCGGGCGAAGGCTTCCGCAAGGTCGGCGAGCACGTCGGGGTCGGCATTCTCCTGAATCGTCAGCGACGCCGAGGTGTGGCGGCAGAACGCAGTCACCAGGCCGGTTTCCGCGCCGATCTCGCGCAGCCAGCGGTCGATGCTGCCGCCCAGCGGGTAGAGGCCCTGACCGCGGGTCTCGAGGGTGTGCTGGGTCTGTTCGTGGCGCGGCGTCATCGCGGAGTCCTCCGGCGCGGCGGTCCGGCGCGGGATTGCGCCGGGCCGCCGTCCTTTAGACTATAGGTACGGGATCATGCTCGCCACCAGGGGGTGGCGCACCACGTCGGCCTCGGTGAGGTGGACCTGGGCGACGCCTTCGAGCGGTTCGAGGCGGCGGGAGACGTCGGTGAGGCCGGACATCCCCGGCAGCAGGTCCGACTGGTCCGGGTCGCCGGTGATCACCATCGTCGAGTGCCAGCCGAGGCGGGTGAGCAGCATCTTGATCTGCCCATAGGTGCAGTTCTGCGCTTCGTCGACGATGATGAAGGCATTGTTGAGGGTGCGGCCGCGCATGAACGCCACCGGCGCGATCTCGATCGAGCCGTCGGCGAGCAGGGCCTTGAGTTTGCGCGCGCCGAGGCGGTCGTTGAGCGCGTCGTAGAGCGGGCGGAGGTAGGGCAGCAGCTTGTCCTCCATGCCGCCCGGCAGGTAGCCGAGGTTTTCTCCCGCCTCGACCGCCGGGCGCGACAGCAGGATGCGCGCCACCCGTCCGTCCTCGAACGCCTCGCAGGCGGCGGCGATCGCGAGATAGGTCTTGCCGGTGCCCGCCGGGCCGAGGGCGAAGGTGATCGGGTGGCTTTCGATGCTCTCCATCAGCAGGCGCTGGTTGTCGTTGTAGGGGCGGACGTGGCGGCGGAAGCTCTGGTCGCGATGGTCGTCGTCGAGCGGGCTCCAGCACGAATCGGTCGGCGACAGGGGTTGGACGTTGTCGAATCCGTGCATCGCGGTCGGCGAAATCCTGCGGCTGCGTTGCGGCTTACCCATGGGCTGCGGTCCTCATCAGCGGGAAAACGGTCCGAAAGCGCGAAGCCTCCCGTCCTGAGGAGCGGGAGGCTTGGGTGCGGTTCGGATAGGCGCGAACGGCTGGCGGCGGGGGTGGCACGGCGTCGACCGGACCGATATCTGGCCCATGCGGCGAGGCACCTTGGCGAGGAAGCCATGACGGGTATGCCGCATCGGCGGAACCCCCTTGACCTGATGTCGACCAACCTTGATCCGAAACGTACAGGAAGTTTGCGGGTTCCGCATCAAGTTTTTGCGCCATAAATCGGCAACATACACAACATGTAGAAAATTTGTGCAAGTTTTGCTGCAAATCGGTTACGCCGCGGGCAAACGAAAAACGGGGGGCGAAGCCCCCCGTTCCCGGAGATCGGACCCGATCGCGTCAGGCGTCGAGGATCACCAGATTCTCTGCGGCTTCGCGGCCGCCGCGGCCGGCCACCAGCTCGGAGGGGAGGCGCTGGCCGTCGGCCAGGCTGCGCAGGCCCGCGCGGTCCACCGCGGAAAGGTGCTCGAACGCGTCCTTGCCGCCCGCATCCGGCTGGATGAAGCCGTAGCCTTTG
>JBFWJB010000377.1:0-2737 GCA_050253435.1 Rhodospirillaceae bacterium | reverse complement strand
GCCCGCCGAGGCGAAGCCGGAAGGCGAAGCCGGGGCCGAAGGCGCGGAAAAGCCCGGCGCCGGGTCGAAGCTGCGCCGTCTCCTGGGCGGCAAGTAAGAACTCTGGGGGGCCGCCTGCGCCGCGGGATCGCCCGGCGCGGCGGCTTGACGTCCGGTTTCTCGAAGGTCCTCCGATGCTCTATTTTCAGAAGTGGAAGCTTGCGCTCGTCGCCCTGGTGGTCGGGGCGGGGCTGGTGTTTGCCGCGCCCAACCTGATGAGCCGCGACAAGCGCGACTCCCTGCCGGATTGGTGGCAGCCCCTCAGCCTGGGTCTCGACCTGCAAGGCGGCTCGCACCTGCTTCTGGAACTCAACACCGGCGAACTTCTGAAAGACCGCCTGGAAGGCGTGGTCGACGTGGTGCGCGGCGCGCTGCGCACCGAGCGCATGCGCTACACCGGCCTCGGGGTGAAGGACGACGCGGTGGTCGCCACCATCCTCGGCGACGAGGCGGCGCGCGCCACCGCGCGCAAGGCGGTGCGGGGAGTCATCCCCAACGCCGACATCGAGGTGGACGGCGACGGCAAGCTGCGCATTTCCTACGGCGAGAAGGCGCGCGCCGAGATGCTGGAAGGTGCGCTCTCCACGACGCTCGAAATCATCCGCAAGCGCATCGACGAGCTCGGCACCCGCGAGCCCTCGATCCAGCGCCAGGGCGCCAACCGCATCGTGGTGCAGCTGCCCGGCGTCTCCGACCCGAAGCGCGCGCGCGAGGTGATCGGCAAGACCGCGCGCATGACCTTCCACCTGCTGGACAGCGAAACCTCGGTGCAGGACGCGCTCAAGGGCCGCGTGCCGCCGGGTTCGATGCTGCTGGAAGGCATGGATGCGGGGCCCAAGGGGCAGAAGACCTATTACGTGGTGCGCAAGAAGGTGGAAGTCGCGGGCGAGCATCTGGTCGATGCGCAGCCCACCTTCGACCAGGGCCGCCCCGTCGTCTCCTTCCGCTTCGATGCGCTGGGCGGCCGCATTTTCGGCAAGGTGACGCAGGACAACGTCGGCCGCAACCTCGCCATCGTGCTCGACAACAAGGTGGTGAGCGCCCCCAACATCCGCGGCCCGATCATGCAGGGCAGCGGCGTGATTACCGGCGGCTTCACCGTGCAGGGGGCCAACGACCTCGCCCTGGTGCTGCGCTCCGGCGCGCTGCCGACCTCGATCACCTTCCTCGAAGAGCGTTCGGTCGGCCCGAGCCTCGGCGCGGACTCGATCAAGGCGGGGATGATCGCCAGCCTCGTCGGCCTCGCCCTGGTGGTGGCGTTCATGGTCGCCGCCTATGGCCTCTTCGGTTTGTTCGCCGACGTCGCGCTGATCGTCAACATGATCCTTCTGATCGGCGGCCTCTCCGGCATCGGCGCAACGCTGACATTGCCCGGCATCGCGGGCATCGTGCTCACCATGGGCATGGCGGTGGACGCCAACGTGCTGATCTACGAGCGCATGCGCGAAGAGGCGCGCAACGGCCGCAGCGTGCTGTCCTCCATCGAGGCCGGCTTCGGCCGTGCCTTCGCCACCATCTTCGACGCCAACATCACCACTCTGGTGGCGGGCGCTCTGCTCTATCAATTCGGCTCCGGGCCGGTGCGCGGCTTCGCCGTGACCCTGTCGCTCGGCATTCTGACCTCGATGTTCACCGCAGTGATGGTAACGCGCCTGCAGGTCTATCTCTGGGCCCGCCGCAAGCGGCCTTCCGCTCTGCCGCTGCCGGTCTAGGGGACGCACACGATGTATCACGGCATAAAATTTCTCCCCGAGGGGATGCGCATCGACTTCGTCGGCAAGCGCCTGGTCGCGCTCGGCCTGTCGATCGTGGTGATCATCGGCGCGATGATCCTGCTGCCCACGCGCGGCCTCAACTTCGGCATCGACTTCGCGGGCGGCATCCAGATGGAGGTGCGCTCCACCGAGAAGGTCGATCTGAGCGGCCTGCGCAGCAAGCTCAACGGCCTCGGCGTCGGCGAGATCGGCCTGCAGGGCATCGGCGACACCGGCCGCGAGGTGATGATCCGCATTCCCGCCTTCGACAACGAGACGGTGCAGAACGCGGCGCTGAAACAGGTGCGCGAAGCCCTGGGCCCGTCCTTCGAGGACCGCCGCACCGAGGTGGTGGGGCCGAAGGTCGGCGCGGAGCTGGTGCGCGACGGCCTGCTCGCGGTGAGTCTCGCCATTCTCGCCATCGGCGCCTACCTGTGGCTGCGCTTCGAGTGGCAATACGGCGTCGGCGGCATGCTGACCCTGCTGCACGACGTCACCGCGACCATGGGGCTGTTCTCGATCACCGGCATGGAGTTCAGCCTCACCTCGGTCGCCGCGGTGCTCACCATCGCCGGCTACTCGATCAACGACACCGTCGTGGTGTACGACCGGGTGCGCGAAAATCTGCGCAAGTACAAGAAGATGCCGCTCGCCGAGCTGATGAATCTGAGCATCAACGAAATGCTCTCGCGCACCATCCTGACCAGCGGCACCACGGTGCTTTCGGTGGTGGCGATCGCGATTTTCGGCGGCGAGGTGCTGCGCGGCTTCGCCCTGGCGCTGATCTGGGGCGTCATCGTCGGCACCTATTCGTCGATCTACATCTCGCTGCCGGTGCTGATCTACTTCCGCCTGCGCAACACCGATCCGATCGATGCGCTGGAGGGGGAAGAGGCCTCGCGGCCCTGACCCGCACGGTGCGGACGCAAAAAAAAAAACGGCGG
>JBFWJB010000376.1:0-2742 GCA_050253435.1 Rhodospirillaceae bacterium | reverse complement strand
CCCATTTCGACCTATTTTTGAAGGAGTGCGAGTGGCGCTTCAACAACAGCGACCCAGTGTCTCAATTGGCTCAATTGAAACAATGGGTTAAACGTTATCTCAGGTAGTTATCTGGGACAGCCCCAATTATTTTTCATTCACATAGTGCGGATCAGGACTCGATGCGAGTCCCCCACAGGTCGTAGTCTTCGGCGTGCTCGATTTCCACTTCCACGATGTCGCCGGCGGCGACCCCGGTGTCGCCGTTCAAGAACACCGCGCCGTCGATCTCCGGCGCATCCGCGCTGGAGCGGCCGATCGCGCCGTCCTCGTCCACCTCGTCGATGATCACGTCGATGCGGCGGCCCACCTTGGCCTCCATGCGCCGCGCGCTGACCGCCTGCTGCGCCTGCATGAAGCGGTGCCAGCGTTCCTCCTTCACCTCTTCCGCCACGTGCCCGGAGAGCGCGTTGGCGGGCGCGCCCGCGACGTTCTCGTACTTGAAGCAGCCGACGCGGTCCAGCTCCGCCGCCTCCAGGAAATCCAGGAGGGCGCGGAAGTCCGCCTCGGTCTCACCGGGGAAACCGACGATGAAGGTGGAGCGCAGGGCGAGGTCCGGCGCCTGTTCGCGCCAGCGGCGGATCGTCTCCAGCAGGCGGTCGTGGCCGCCGGGGCGGCGCATCGCGCGCAGCACCGCCGGGCTCGCGTGCTGGAAGGGAATGTCGAGGTAGGGGAGGATGCGGCCTTCCGCCATCAGCGGGATCAGGTCGTCCGCCTCGCGCGTCGGATAGACGTAGTGCAGGCGCACCCACACCCCGAGGTCGCCGAGCGCCTCGGCGAGATCGACGACGTGCGCCCGCACCGGGCGGCCGCGCCAGTCGGAGGCGGCATGGCCGAGGTCGCGGCCGTAGGCGGAGGTGTCCTGCGAGATCACCAGCAGCTCCTGCACCCCGGCCTCGACCAGCGCCTCGGCCTCGGCCAGAACCTTGGCCGCCGGGCGGCTGACCAGGGGGCCGCGCAACTGCGGAATGATGCAGAAGGCGCAGGCGTGGTCGCAGCCCTCGGAAATCTTCAGGTAGGCGTAGTGCCGCGGCGTCAGGCGCACGCCCTGCGGCGGCACCAGAGAGGTCAGCGGATCGGTGTCCGGCGGCACCGCGGCGTGCACCGCCGCCACTACCGCCTCGTACTGGTGCGGCCCGGTGACCGCCAGCACGTCGGGGAAGGCGTCGCGGATCGTCCGCTCGTCCACCCCCATGCAGCCGGTGACGATCACCCGGCCGTTCTCCGCCATCGCCTCGCCGATCGCGGCAAGCGATTCCGCGCGCGCACTGTCGAGGAAGCCGCAGGTGTTGACGATCACCGCGTCCGCGCCGTCATAGGACGGCGACACCGCGTAGCCTTCGGCACGCAGGCGGGTGAGAATGCGTTCGGAATCCACCAGGGCCTTGGGGCAGCCCAGGCTGACGACGCCGACGGAAGGAATGGTGCGTGTGTTCATAAGCGCTTCCATACGGGGGTTGCGAGGCCGCGTCAATCGGCGAAAAAAGAGGCCCGCCGCAAATGCGACGGGCCAGTCTATCCTGTGGAATGAAACTCGTACCAACCGACACCGGCGGCGTGACCCGGCCTTTCAGCCGGAACGCCGGGGTCCGGACATGCTGACCTCCGGACTGGCCTTTGCGGCGGGGGAGGCCCGCCGCAGGTTTAGGAGCCTCAGGCGAGGCAGGCATCCGCCGCGCGGTAATCGGCCTCGCGGCGAAGGGCTTCGGCGACCGCCTTGAAGGTGATCTTGCCGGCGTGCACGTTGAGGCCGTTCTTCAGCCCCGCATCGTCGGTAAGCGCCTTTTTCCAGCCCTTGTCGGCAAGCGCCAGGGCATAGGGCAGGGTCGCGTTGTTGAGCGCCATGGTGCTGGTGCGCGCCACCGCGCCCGGCATGTTGGCGACGCAATAGTGGATCACCCCCTCCTCGACGAAGGTCGGCGCGTCGTGGGTGGTGGCGCGGCTGGTTTCGAGGCAGCCGCCCTGGTCGATGGCGATGTCGACGATGACCGAGCCGGGCGTCATCTGTTTCAGCAAGGCGCGGGTGACCAGCTTCGGCGCCGACGCGCCGGGGATCAGCACCGAACCGATCACCAGATCGGCGGTGGACACCAGGGTCTCCACCGCGTCCACGGTGGAATAGACGGTGCGCACCCGGCCGTTGAACACCTCGTCGAGATGGCGCAGGCGCGGCAGCGACTTTTCGAGAATGACGACATCCGCGCCGACGCCGACCGCGACGTGCGCCGCGTTGGTGCCCGCCACGCCGCCGCCGAGGATCACCACCTTGCTCGGCTGTACGCCGGGGGTGCCGCCCAAGAGCACGCCGCGGCCGCCCTGCGCCTTCTCCAGATGATGCGCGCCCGCCTGGATCGACATCCGGCCCGCCACTTCGCTCATCGGCGCAAGCAGCGGCAGGCTGCCGTCGGCGGCGGTAACCGTCTCATAGGCGATGGCGGTGCAGCCCGAGGCCATCAGCGCCGCCGCCTGCTCCGGGTCGGGGGCGAGGTGCAGATAGGTGAACAGCACCTGGCCGGGCTTCAGCATCTTGCATTCGGCGAGCTGCGGCTCCTTGACCTTGACGATCATCTCCGCCTTTTCGAACACCGCCGCCGTATCGGGCAGCAGCTTCGCGCCGGCGGCGGCATAGTCGGCGTCGGCGGCTCCGATGCCTAGTCCAGCCCCGGCCTGAATCAACACTTCGTGGCCGTGGTGGACGAGCTC
>JBFWJB010000375.1:0-2753 GCA_050253435.1 Rhodospirillaceae bacterium | reverse complement strand
GGCAAGATGCTGGTCGGCTCGAGCCTGCTCTCCAAGGGCATTCCGTGGGACGCGCTTCTGCTGTTCGGCGGCGGCTTCGCCATGGGCGACGCTCTGTCGAAGTCCGGCGTGTCGCAGTTCATCGGCGACCAGATGAAGTCCATGGCCGGGATGAGCCCGCTGGTCATCACCGCGACGCTCGCCACGGTGGCGATGCTGCTCACCCAGATGACCTCCAACACCGCGGTTGCGGCGGTGTTCGTGCCGCTCGCCATCGCCGCGGCGCAAGGCATGGGCTCCAACCCGCTCCTGATGGCGATCCCCACTGCGCTCGGTGCGTCTCTCGCCTTCTCGCTGCCGGTGGCGACCCCGCCGAACGCCATCGTGTTCGGCTCCGGGTTGGTCCGCGTGCCCGACATGTTCAAGTCCGGCATGACGCTCAACCTCATCGGCATCGTCATCACCATCGCGGTGATGACGGTGATGCTGCCGATCGCCTTCGGCTGATCGCCGGGCGGCCCCATCCGCACCCCCGCCGTCCTTACGGACGGCGGGGGTTTCGCCGTGTTTGCCCGGCGGTGGCGGCGGCGCTCATATGGGGCGTTTTTGCGGATATTCATGGCGAAACGGTGACGTAATATCGGCGCTTTCAGGGGCGCCGCATTTAGTCGCAATTGCGCCTTTATTTGACCATAACTTGAACTTTGAATCATTCTAGTTCTTCGTGCGATCCGCCACGGCACCCGCCGTTGAAAACAATATCCATATGATAATAAAAGATAATTTTTGTAAGAATGTTTCCTGATGCTCGTATGATCGTGCCACGAAAAATCTTTATCTTTGCTTGACTTGGCAAAAAATGAGCCGGATCAATGGCGTGTACCGGTATTTGCCAAAAGTAGGCGGATCTGGACTTGAATCATGGAAATAAGAGGGCAGAAAATCACTTGCCAACTTTTTGGTTTCTGGTAATCCGTCTTTTCAGACGCGATCCAGGCAAATCCGCGGGAAATGGCCCGCGGATGGGGCGCGTCGGTCCAATTATTTGTTGGGGGAAAACATGACTGCTTCGTCCAGCACGGGCGCCTCGGCGGATGTCGGGTACACCGCCGACCGCAAGAAGGAAATCATTGGTTTGTTTTTGGGTCTCGCATTCCTTGCGTACACCCTGTTCTCCACGCCGCCGCAGGGGCTGACCGGCGCGTCGTGGAAGACCATCGGCGTTACCGGCCTGATGGCGATCTGGTGGATGCTCGAGGCGGTGCCGATTGCGGTGACCGCTCTCGTTCCTTTGGTGCTGTTCCCGATCCTCGGCGTGATGAACGCCAAGCAGGTGGCGCCGAACTACGCGCAGGACCTGATCTGGCTGTTCGTCGGCGGCTTTGCGCTCGCCTACGCCATGGAAACCTGGAACCTGCACCGCCGCGTCTCCCTCATCGTTCTGAAGGTTTGCGGCACCAACCCGAAGATGCTGCTGCTCGGCTTTTTGATCTCCACCGCCTTCCTCTCGGCGTGGATGTCCAACACCGCCTGCGCCGCCCTGATGATGCCGATCGGCATGGCGATCGTGAAGATGGTGCAGGAAGGCGAGGGCCGCTCCGAAGTGGAGAAGAAGGCTGCGATCAACTTCGGCATCTGCGTGATGCTGGGCATCGCCTTCTCCGCCTCGATCGGCGGCATGGCCACCCTGATCGGCACCCCGCCGAATGCGGTGATGGCCGGCCAGGTCGAAAAGATGACCGGCACCGCGGTGCCGTTCGCCAACTTCATGATCGTCGGCGCGCCGATCTCCGTGGTGCTGCTGGTGATCTGCTGGTGGCTGTTGCCGATGTTCTTCCCGATGAAGGCGCTCGACCTCTCCCACGCCGGTTCCATCGTCGATGAAGAGCTCGACAAGCTCGGCGCGATGAGCACGGGCGAGAAGATCACCTTCGGCCTGTTCATCTTCACCGCGCTGTTCTGGATCCTGCGTCCGCAGATCCTGGGCGCGCTGCCGCCGGTCGACTTCGGCGGCAAGGCCACGCCCCTGACCAAGCTGATGACCGATTCCACCGTCGGCATGCTTTCCCTGCTGCTCTGCTTCCTGATCCCCGTGGACTTCAAGAAGGGCCGCATGGTTCTGGACAACACCCTGTTCTCCAAGGGCATTCCGTGGGACGCCATCATCCTGTTCGGCGGCGGGTTCGCGCTCGGCGGCGCGCTCGACAAGTCCGGCGTGTCGGCCTACGTGGCGAGCCAGATGAAGAGCCTGGCGGGCATGAGCACCATCATCATCATGGGCGTGCTCGCGCTGGTCGCCATGCTGCTCACCCAGATGACCTCCAACACCGCGGTGGCCGCAACCTTCGTGCCGCTCGCCATCTCGGTGGCCCAGGGCGTCGGCGCGGCGCCGCTCTCCACCGCCATTCCGGTGGCGCTGGGCGCGTCTCTCGCCTTCTCGCTGCCGGTGGCCACGCCGCCGAACGCCATCGTGTTCGGCTCCGGCCTGATCCGCGTGCCCGACATGTTCAAGTCCGGCATGACGCTCAACCTCATCGGCATCGTCATCACCCTGATCAGCATGTACATCTTCATGCCGATCGCCTTCGGGGTGAAGGTCTGATCCTTCCCGGCCGAACGACCCGACAGCCCCGCCGTCCGCAAGGACGGCGGGGTTTTTCTTGACCGGCGGCGCGCGATGTTTTCCGTCCGGAGGGGGTGGGGCGGCGCCCTGCCCGGAGGGATGGGTTCGGGCAGGATATTTATGGCTATTTTAGGGCAAAAAAGTGGCCTGG
>JBFWJB010000374.1:0-2758 GCA_050253435.1 Rhodospirillaceae bacterium | reverse complement strand
ACGCGCCATCCGCACCATGCGCCAGCCGGAGGCGCGCTTCATCACCAGCTTCCTCTACCGTCCGGATTCCACCTCCCGCGAAGTGCAGGTGGACTGGGTCTACCAGCGGCCGGAACGCCGCCGCCGCCCGCTGCGCATCACCGCGCTGATCACCGACATCACCGCGCGCAGCCGTGCGCTGAAGGCGCTCAAGGATCGCGAGCACGAACTCGCCGAACGCACCGACCTCTTGCGCATCACCATGGATGCGTTGGACCACGGCCTTGCCGCGTTCAGCCCGCACAACACCCTGACCGAGTGGAACGCCCGCTTCCCCGCGATGCTCAACCTGCCTTCGCCGCTGGCGCGCAACGGCACCCCGGCGATCGCGATCTTCCGCTTCCTCGCCACCTTGGGCGCGTTCGGCGTCGGCGTCACCGAGGGCAAGGTGCGCGCCCGGATGAACCGCCTGCTCCACGCGCCGAACCAGGACGACGTGCCGTGGCTCGGCGGGCGGCACCTGCGCTTTTCCGCCCACACCATGCCCGACGGCGGCTGGGTGTGGCGCATCGAGGACCGCACCGAGGACCTGCGCCTGCGCGACATCGAACAGAACCGCCAGAAGATGGAGGCGCTGGGCCAGCTCGCCAGCGGCGTGGCGCACGAACTCAACAACACCCTGCAGCCGATCTTCTCTCTTTCCGAACTCGGCCTGTCGCAAATCGACGACGGCACCCTGGCGGCGCGCTGCTTCTCCCGCATCACCGACGCGGCGGAACGCGCCGAAACCATCGTCCGCGGCGTGCTCACCTTCGCCCGCAACGCTCCCGCCTCCGACGAGAACACCCGCATCATCCCGGCGATCCACGACGCCGTGGCGTTCATCCGCACCGGCCTGCCGCCGCAAATCCGCCTCGACGTGGCGGTGGACGACGCCATTCCCGCCGCGGCGATGGCCCGCCTCGACCGCCGCGAACTCGGCCAAGTGCTCACCAACCTCGTCACCAACGCCGCGGACGCCATGGACCACGCCGGGGTGATCCGCGTGGAATGCCGCGGCGACCTGCTGATCGCCCCCGGCGACGGCGACGCGGCGGACCCCGGCGTCGAGGCCCGCCCGGCGGTGGCGATCGCGGTGATCGATACCGGCAAGGGCATGGACCACGCCACCAAACAGCGTATCTTCGAGCCGTTCTTCACCACCAAGGACGAAGGCCACGGCACCGGTCTCGGCCTTGCCGTCGCCTTCGGCATCGTGCGCAACTGGGGCGGCCGCATCGACGTGGACAGCGACCCCGGCCTCGGCAGCACCTTCACCGTGTGGGTGCCGCTGCTCGAAACCGAAGCCGCGTAAGGAGGGAACCCAGTCATGGCCGACATCCTCATCGTCGACGACAATCAGCTCGCCTGCGAGGCCATCGCCCTGGTGCTGGAGGCGGCGGGCCACCAGGTGCGCCAGGCCCACCGCGTCGCCGAGGCCACCGAGGCTGTGGCCGCCGCCTGCCCGCAACTCGCCATCGTCGACCTCTCCATGCCCGACGGCAACGGCGTGGACCTCATCCGCACCCTCCATCAGAGCCACCCGAAATTGCCGATCATCCTCTACTCCGGCTACTTCGCCCCCGAGGACGATTCGGAAAAACGCGCCAACCAGATGGACGGCATCGTCGCGGTGTTCAAAAAACCGCTGCGCAACGCCGACCTCCTGGCCGCCATCGACCGGGCGCTGGGGTGACGCGGGAAAACCAGGCCGGGCCCTGCCCGGACCCGCAAAGGGCCTAGGGCCCTTTGATCCCATAACTTCTTGTTTTTGCGCGTAGCGCCATAAGCTTGCGCTGGCGGTAACGTGGATGTTGCCTGCCGCTTCGCGGCAAAAAAAGGTTATGGGAGGTCCGGAGGGACCGAGTCCCTCCGGAAAGTTTTTGTTTTTTATCCGCTTCAACACCGAACGTAGTTGACCGGAGCGATGCGGGGCGTAGACTCGTTGCGCAAGCGGACTCGATTCGCGGCGGATTCTCCAATGGATGCAACGAGTCGCGGTTTTCCTGGCGGAGGAGTCGATGAAGAAGTCCTACACCGTGCCGTGTTCGTTGGCCTTCCGCGATGCGGTGAATGGCCTGGCCGCGGCGCGCGGCGTCAACGCAGCGGACCTGGCGCGGTCCATCCTGCTCGCCCTGCCGCGTTCCTTCGTCGAGGCCGCGCCGGATACCGGTGCGCCGGGGGCGGAGGACCGCGAAACGGTGATCCTCAAATCCGGCCCCGCCGCCGGGCGGCCCTGGCGGCGCAAGCCGCGCCTGCAAATCCGCATGGCGGAAGGCGCGACGCCGGAACAGATCCGCCGCGCTCTCGGCCTGGCGCTCGCCCTGGCGCAGGGGCGGCTGGCGCTCGACCTCAACGATCCCGCGGTTCCGCCGCCGCCCGCGCCGGTGGCGCACGACCCCCGCATCGCCGAGGCCGAAGGCCGCATCGCCCAACAGGATGAGGAAATCGAACGCCTGCGCGCCACCGTCGCCGCGCTCTCCTTCGTGCCGTTGGCCCACGGCGTGCGCACCCGAGAGGAGGCGCTGCATATTCTCGGCTTCCCGCCCGGACTCAACCCCTCGCCCACGACGGTGCGGTCCCGCTTCCGCATGCTCGCCACCATCCACCACCCGGACAGCCCCTACGGCAGCCACGAACGCATGAGCCAGCTCAACGCCGCCTCCGCCCTGCTGCGCACCGGGTAAAACCAGGCCGGGCTCCGCCCTGGACCCGCGGTGGCGCTGGGACCCCAAACCCC
>JBFWJB010000373.1:0-2758 GCA_050253435.1 Rhodospirillaceae bacterium | reverse complement strand
CCGCAACCCGGAAACCCGGGAGCGCGCCATCGCCCGCGCCATGGGCTGGCTGCGCGATCTCTTCGCCGGGGCGGGCCGATGAGCGGGACGTACGGCTTCTATGCCGCCTGCCTGCGCTTCGTGGCGCGCCGCACCGATGCGGTGACGCCGGAAATCGCGGCGATGATGCGCGACCTCGAGGAGATCGCCGTCGGGGTCGAAGCCGAAGGCGCGATCGTCGTCGCGCCGGCGCGGCTTTCCGGCGCGGCGCGGGCGCTGGCCGGGGTGGCGGGGATGCTGCAGCAGCACATCCTGCCCGAGGCGGTGGCGGCGGGAGATGCGGCGGCGGAGGCGCGGGTGCGCTGGATGATCGACGCCTCGATGGAGGCGGTGGCCGCGCTTTCGGCGCAGGCGCAGCTTGCCGCGGCGGACGACGCGGTGCGCCTGGCGCTGCCGCCGCTTGCGGCGGGCTCTTGATCGCCGCCGCATCGGCGGATAAGGATGAACCGAACGGTTCGCGGGGAGCGTGAAGATGCGGCGTCTGGCGGCAATGGTGGCGATCTGCGTGGCGCTCGGCGCGGGCGCTGCGCGGGCGGAATCGCAGCGGGTGCCCGAGCACGACGCCCTGAACGCGCTCCTCTGGATGCAGTCCTCGGCGGAATACCAGGCCGCTGCGCTTTCCGCCTATGCCATGGCGCGCGCCGCGCTGGACCGCGCCCTCGCCGATCCCGCCTGGACCGCCGCCCTGGAGCAGGACGGCGGCGCGGCGGGCAAGCCGCCCGCGGTGATCCTCGACCTCGACGAGACGGTGTTCGACAACACCGCCTACAACGCCTGGCTGGTCTCCGCCGGCCAAACCTTCAGCGCGCAGACGTTTGCCGACTTCATCGAGGAGAAGATCTCCCCACCGGTGCCCGGCGCAGTGGAGTACATGAAGTACGCGGCGTCGCGCGGCGTCGCGCTGTTCTTCGTCTCCAACCGCAACGCCACGCTGAAGACCGCCTCGCTGGAGGCGCTGGCCGCCCTCGGCGTAAAGACCGCCCCGGAGAACGTGCTGCTCAAGCGCGAGCGCCGCGATTGGGGCGTGCAGAAGGGCACGCGCCGCGCCGTCGTCGCCGAGCGCTACCGCATCGTGCAGATCGTCGGCGACGCGCTCGGGGATTTCGTCGACGACTACGGCGTCACCATCCGCCAGCGCGCCCAGGTGACGCGCACCCACGCCGACCGCTGGGGCAGCAAGTGGATCATGCTGCCCAACCCGGTCTACGGCAGCTGGGAGAACGCCGCCTACGAATACAACGTGAAACTGGACGAACAGGGCCGCCGCGCCGAGAAACTGCGCGCCTTGGTTCCCTGGAAGTGAGACGGCGATGCCTCCCCGCGACCCCGACATCAGCGCCGCCGCCCGCCGAGACCTGCCCGGTGTGGTGCGGCGCGCGGTGCACGACCTCACCCAGCCGTTGCAGGCGCTGCGCATGATGCTGGCGTTGCCCGGCGTGGTGGCCGCCGATGCGCGGGACATTCCGGGCAAGCTGGGGAGCGCGCTCGACGAACTGGACTCCCGCCTGGCGCAGATGCAGGCCCTGGCGCGCGCCCTCAACCCGGTGGCGGAGACCGAGCCGCCGCGCGCCGTGCCGTTTCTCGACCTCGTCGCCCTGGCGCGGCGGGTGAACCCCGCGCCCTGGCGCGGCGCGGTGCGGGTGCTCAATCCGTCGTGTCCGGTGCGGGTGCCGCCGCGCGCCGCCGCCTGGGTGCTCGCCGTCCTGGTGGACAACGCGGCGCGGGCGCGGCCGCGCTCCCGCATCGTCGTGGGGCCGCGCTGCGGCGGCCGCTGGATCGTCGTCGCCGACGACGGCGACGGCATGACCGCCGAGGCCTGCGGCGATCTGGCCGATGCCCTGGCGGGCGGTCCTGGCGCAGGACTCGGCTGCGGCCTGTCGCTGGCGCGCCTGTTGGTCGGCGGGTGGGGCGGCGCCTGGCGGGTCTCCGCCCGCCCCGGCGGCGGTATGCGAATCGCTTTTTCCACCGCTACTGCAGCGTTCTGAGCGGAAAAAGGTTGCGACCCGGGGTGGGGTTGCGGACTATAACCCTCTTGTCATATACCGCGCTTGCGGCATGGGGAGAACCAAGGTGGGGCTGCGGGGGTTGCTCACCGGAACGCGCGCCAAGCAGGGACGCGGCAACAGGAAGGACGACGCGATCCTCGATCCCTTCGAGGGGATCGAGGCCGCCGTGCCGCCGCCCGAGGCGCCGCACTACGAACCCGGAACCTGGCCGATCGACCGCCTCGACGTGCTGGAGGCGTTGTGGGGACGCGGCAATCTCATCCCCGGCAGCCACGATTTCGTCACCGGGCTGATGAACGTCTGCGCACTTTCCTCCGCCAAGACCATGCTCGACCTCGGGGCGGGCCTGGGCGGCGCGTCGCGGGCCATGGTCAAGAAGCTCGGCGTCTGGCTGGTCGGCCTCGACCGCGAGGAGATTCTGGCATCGGAGGCGAACCGCCGCTCCCTCAGCCAGAACATGGACAAGAAGGCGATCTTCTTCGCCTGCGACCCGGAGACCCTGCGCCTCAAGCCTTCCACCTACGACGCCATCCTCTGCCGCCAGGTGCTCGCCACGGTGCAGGACAAGGAAAACCTGTTCAATCAGTTCGCCGAGGCGCTCAAACCCTCGGCCCACCTGGTGATCTACGAGTTCGTGCAGGGCGTGGCCAAGGGTCTTGCCGGGGTGCTCAAGACCCGGTGGGACGGCGAGTTCCCCAAGATGCAGCCGCGAG
>JBFWJB010000372.1:0-2771 GCA_050253435.1 Rhodospirillaceae bacterium | reverse complement strand
TGGTGGCGGTCGGCCATCCGGCGGAGCAGAAGGAACCCTCGGAACGCTTCAAGTCGGAGCGCATCCACCTCGACCGCTGGTAGACGCGGCGTTGACAGGAGTAATTACGCAAGGCTATACCGTAACGCGGAGATGCGCCCGCATCCTCCGGGGGAGGTCTTCCTGCCGATGATCGTCATCGACAATCTGCAAAAACGCTACGGCAAGCTCGCGGCGGTGGACGGGGTCAGCCTGACCGTGAACGCCGGGGAGCTGTTCGCCTATCTCGGCCCCAACGGCGCGGGCAAATCCACCACCATCAAGATTCTCACCGGCCTCACCCGGCTGTCCGGCGGCGGCGCGAGCCTGGGCGGCGCGGACATCCGCACCGATCCGATCGGCGCGAAGCGGCAGTGCGGCGTGGTGATGCAGCACATCAACCTCGACAACGACCTGACGCTTACCGAGAACATGGACATTCACGGCCGCCTTTTCGGCATGGATGCGGCGGACCGTGCGGCCCGCACCGCGGAGCTGCTGGACTACGTCGGCCTGGCGGAGCGCACCGGCAGCCTGGTCTCCACCCTGTCCGGCGGCATGAAGCGGCGGCTGATGATCGCCCGCGCGCTGATGCACCGCCCGCGCATCCTCTTTCTCGACGAGCCGACGGTGGGCCTGGACGCCGACATCCGGCGGCGCATCTGGGCGCTGATCAAGACCATCCAGGGCGAGGGGACGACGGTGTTTCTCACCACCCATTACATCGAGGAGGCGGAGTTCCTCGCCGACCGTGTCGCCTTCATCGACCGCGGCAAGATCCGCGCCCTCGACACCCCGGCGGCGCTGATGGCGCGGGTCGGCGCCTGGGCGTTCGACCGCCTCGCCGAGGGCGGCATGCAGACCGCATACTTCCCCGATCACGAAGCCGCGCAGCGCGCCGTGGCGGCGTGTTCGGACTGCCTGACGCTGCGCCGGGTGAACCTGGAAGACGCCTTCCTCACCCTCACCGGGAGGACGGTGCAATGACCCTGCACGGCCTGGGCGCGGTCTATCTGCGCGAGATGATCCTGCTGAAGCGGCGGTTCAAGCGCTACGTCGTCGGCGTGGCGGTGTCGCCGATTCTCTACCTGGTGGCGTTCGGCACCGCCATGGGCACGGAGGCGCGCTTCGACGGTCACACCTATCTGGAATTCCTGCTGCCCGGCCTGGTGGCGATGACCACGATGACCCAGGCCTACGGCACCGCCACCGAGATCAACATCGCGCGCTTCTACCTCCACATCTTCGAGGAGTTCCAGTCCGCGCCGATTTCCAACGTCGCCTATGTGCTGGGCGAGGTGTTCTCCGGCATGACGCGGGCGCTGCTCGGCATCCTGGTCATTCTCGGCCTCGGCGCTGCGTTCGGCGTCTCCCTGCACACCGGGCCATGGTTCTGGCTGGCGGCGGCGCTCAACGCCTTCGCCTTCGCCTCGCTGGCGGTGCTGCTCGCCATGCTGGTCACCGGCCATGGCGACCAGGCGCTGCTCAACTCCTTCGTCATCACCCCCATGGCCTTCCTCGGCGGCACCTTCTTCCCGCTCGACCGCATGCCCGAGTGGGCGCAGGCGTTGCTCTACGCGCTGCCGCTCACCCACGCCTCGCAGGCGATCCGCGCCGATGCCTTCGGCCAGCCCGCGGCGTGGGCGCACTTCGCGGTGCTCGCCGCGGTGGGGGTGGCGGTGTTTTCCGCCGCGCTGGTCAGCGTCGGCCGGGCGCGGGACTGAATTCGCCGCGCTATATCGTAACATTCTTGACTCTCCGCTGCGCCGCGGCGTAATCGGGGGTCTCGTTCTGGGCAAGCCGAGGGAGGAGACATGCTGGTGCGGAATTTCTTCGGACTGGCGGACCTGCACCGCGACGAAAAATTCGTCTCCCTGCGCTTCCGCACTCCGTTCAAGGTGGTGTCCACCTCCGCCGCCAACGGCGGTCTGCGCGAGGGCCTGGACCTGGTGTTCAATCATCAGTCCTGCGAGCCGCGCCTCCACGATATGCCCGCACTGCACGCCGCGCACCGCAAGGCGGCGCGCTATTCCGCGGAGATGATGAATCGCTACGGCCTCGCGGGTAGCCGCGCCGCCGGGCTCGGCACCGCCGCCAACATGAACAACCTCTGCATCGCGGAGGAGAGCTACCGCGAGCTTTCCGTAGTCGCGCTCGCCACCGGCGGCGTGGAGACCAACGCGGCGCGCGCCGGCGACCCCGCCTCCTATTACGAATACGGGGGCGCGTTCGAGAAGCGCGGCGACCTCGGACCGGAAAAGCCGGGAACGATCAACGTCATCGTGCTGATCAACACGCCGCTGATGGAGGGCGCCCTGGTGCGCGCGGTGATGACCGCGACCGAGGGCAAGACCGCGGCGCTGCAGGAGCTCTCGGTGCCGTCGCGGCAGTCCGCCGGGCTCGCCACCGGCACCGGCACCGATCAGATCGCCATCGCCGCCCCGGCCGCCGGCGGCGCGGCGCTTACCTCCGCCGGGCACCACAGCGTGCTGGGGGAGCTGATCGGCCGCACCGTGCACGACGCGGTGAAGCAGACCCTCGCCTTCCAGAACCGCCTCACCGCTGTGGGCCAGGGCTCGGTGGGCCGCCTGCTGGAGCGCTTCGGCATGGATGCGGAAGGCTTTGCCGCCGCTCTGGCGCAGGCGTTGCCGGCGGGCGTGGCGGCGCTTGCCGCGGAGAACGCCCCGGTCATCGACCATGAGCCCCTCACCGTCGCCGGGGTGGCGGCGCTCATCCATGTGCACGACCAGGTG
>JBFWJB010000371.1:0-2778 GCA_050253435.1 Rhodospirillaceae bacterium | reverse complement strand
ATCATCTCCGCGAGCGCAAGGGATGCGTTCCCGGCGTGTTCCAGGGACGATGCGTCGAGCGCCGCGAGGATCTCCGCAACGCGGTGATACAGCCGTTTATAGGGCGCTATGGCGACCCTCATCTGTGGCACGCCCTGTTGAGCCACGTAGCCGGCAATCGTGCCGTCCGCCCCGTACTCACCCTCCGTCCCGGGCTCCGGCTCCAGCTGCAGATAGGCCAGCGTGCCGTCGGGTGAGATCGCTGCGCCCAGAGGGTAGATGCGGCAAACGAGCGGTCGGTCCGGATGGACGCTGCAGCCCTGGGCCGACAGGAACACGCAGGCCGCGTCGTCCTCAGGGCGCCGTCGCAGAACGGTTCCGCCTTCCGTGGTATAGCGAGCGATGAATTCGGTCGTCGTCAGGCCGAGACCGCGCGCCAGGCGCACGATTTCATAAGGCGAGATCTGAATAATCTTGTGGTGGCAACAGCGCGAACAGGCGTTGCAACGATAAGAGAAGGGAGTGTCGGGGCCGAGATCGAAGGTCAGAGCCTCGTTTGCAGTGGCTTCGAGCACGGCCGCAGCTCGCTACTTTTTTGAATTTGTGTCTGTGCCTGTGCTGTTCCTGAATTTCTGTGTGCCGTCGCTCCGCTTTAGCTCAATGCTCGTCCCTTTGTCGGGGATCGCTTTCTTCCCATTCTTGCTCGATACGAACACATTCTCCTTCTTGAACTCTGTGGCGTGGCCGGTGCAGGCGTTGATTCCCATGGCGGCTCCAAAGGCGACGAGAGCCGCCGTGAGGCGCGCGATCTCCCGCCCCTTCAAGGCGTCCACTCCCGCCGATGGCACTTCCGTAATCCCGGCTTCTGACAGTAAACCAGCCTTAGTGTCACTCATGACCACCTCCAGCAAGTTTCCGAACACCTCAATAGCGAGGCGAACGCTCCATTTTTGCTGCCATTGACAGCAAAACATATAGTTGAATATTATGCAACTTATTTTTATTGGCGATTATATAAATGTGAAATAACCAAGTAATATATAAGTCTGAGTTTATATCAGAATTTTATGTTATGTATGGCTCATATTGTTGCAGTGATTGGTAATTTGAAGCTTTTATATGAAAAATATTCAAATATAAATATGTATTATATTTACATCTCTGCATGAAAATTCAGTCGATTTGGCGTGAATTGGCTCATAGCTGCATGTGGAATCATTGTTGACTGCATCCAGGGCGGAGCGGAAACAGGTAACGCGCGGTACGAAGAAGGCCGACGCGCTCATTCTTCCGGGTTGTTCCCGCTATCTTGTCGGATGTCCCGCCTGTATTGTTGTAATCTGGTGCTTTCGGCATCGAGGGGGCCGACAAATGCTGAGCCGGGACGAGCACGATGGGATCGTGCGGCGCTTGTACGAGGCTGCGGCGGGGGATGCGAACTGGCGGGACGTGCTTGCGGCCGTGGCCGATCGGTTCGGCCATAGCGCCGGCGTCGTGGCCGTGCAGGATCCCGCCTCCGGCGGTTTCAGGGCCTGGGCGCACGGGCAGGACGATGCCTTCGCCAATACCTATTATGCAAGTGAGGTTTTTCGCGCCGATCCGCGCGCGGCGATCCACATGGCGGTGAGGCCGGGTGACATCTACCACGACCATGCCCTCTACGACGTCAAGACGATGCTGCGTGACACGCGTGTGCGCAATTCGATCGAGATGATCGGCGTCGCACACCAGATGGGACTCGTGCTCCGCCTGCCGAGCGGTGCGGCGGGCTGGTTTACCCTGCTCAGCACCGAGGCGGAGGGCACGCCGCAGGACGAGGCCGTGCAAGCGTTCCGCCGGCTTGCGCCGCATATCGAGCAGGCCTGCGCGCTCGGAGAGATCGTCGAGCGCGCCGCGACCTGCCAGGCCACGCTGCTCGAGGCGCTGGCGACACGGGCGGACGGCGTGATCCTGCTCGATGCGGCAGGCTGCCCGGCCTTCATGAATGATGGTGCGCAGGCGGTTCTCGCCGCGGGCGACGGTCTCGCCTGGCACGCCGGCAGCCTGCTGACCGCACGGGCGGCGGAGACCCGGCGCCTGCACGAGGCGATCCGCACCGCGCTGGCCGCCCGTGAGGAAGCGGGCGCGGGGATGCCCGGCGCGCAGATGGCGGTGACGCGCCCCTCCGGACGGCGGCCCTATGTGGTCCGCATCCTGCCGGCGCCGCGGCTGGAGCGCTTCCTGTCCCGTTTCGGCTTCGCATGTGTCGTTCATATCCACGACCTCGGCGCCGTGCGCGTGCCTGACCGCGGCATGCTGGCGGCCGCTTTCGGCCTGACCGGGCGCGAAACCGACCTTGCCATCGCGCTGGTGCGGTGCAGCGGGCTCACCGCCGCGGCAACTGAGGCGGGCATGGCCCACAACACCGCGCGCAACCATCTCCAGGCCGTCTTCCGCAGATGTGGCGTCGCCAGCCAGGCGGAAGCGGTGGCTTTGTTCAGCCGCCTTGGCTGACAGGCCGGCAGGCCAAACCGGGTTCGGCGCTCCGCGCTTCAGCATTTCTTCCCCGGCTGGCACGTGGGCAGCCTGCCGGGCTGCTGCGGTATTGCGTGCTTTTTGTTGGAGCGGGTCGTGTTGATCGGTGCGTTGTTCCGGCCCTTGGTGCCGCTGTTCACGCCCGGCGCTGTCTTGAGGCGGATGATGGCGACATCGCTAATCGCGGCGTTCCCCGCCCGCGCGAGGGGCGCGGATGCGATGAGAAGGACAACCGCCAGGGCGGCAGCGCGGTGCGCATTCATGAGCCTCTCTCCTGCGTTCAAG
>JBFWJB010000370.1:0-2785 GCA_050253435.1 Rhodospirillaceae bacterium | reverse complement strand
TCGCCCATGAATTCGGGCAGCGGCATCGGCCCCTCGGCGCGGATGCGCGCGGCCAGCCGCGCTGCGGTTTCGCCGCTCATTGCGCCCTGTCGGCGGGCGCGCGGACGAGCGCGCGGCGCACCAGCCACAGCCCCGCCAGCAGCATCGGCACGGAGAGCAGCTGCCCCATGGTGGTCCCCCCGAAGAGGAAACCGAGCTGCGGGTCGGGCTGGCGGAACATCTCGCCCACCATCCGCGCCACCGCATAGCCGGAGAGGAACACCCCGACGGACAGGCCGGGCCGCCGCGCGCCTCCGGCGCGCCACAGCAGCATCATCGCCGCGAACAGCAGCAGCCCCTCCATCCCCGCCTGATAGAGCTGGCTCGGGTGGCGCGGCAGCGGCCCGCCGTTGGGGAAGATCATCGCGAACGGCGCATCCGGGGCGACGCGGCCGTAAAGCTCGCCGTTGATGAAGTTGGCGATGCGCCCGAGAAACAGGCCGATCGGCGCCACCGCGGCAAGAAGATCGCCGAGGCAGAGAGGCGGAATGGCGCGGGCGCGGGAAAACAGCCAGGCGGCGAGCACGACGCCGAGGAAGCCGCCGTGGAACGACATGCCGCCCTTCCACACTTCCAGCGCGGCGAGCGGGTGGTCCGCATAGAAGGGCAGGTTGTAGAACAGCACGTAGCCCAGCCGCCCGCCGAGAATCACCCCGAGCGTCGCCCAGGCGAGAAAGTCGTCCACGTCGCGGCTGGCGATGTTGCCGGGGCTTTTGCGCGCGAGCCTGAGCGCCAGCTGCCAGCCGCCGAGCAGCCCGGTGATGTAGGCGAGCGCATACCAGCGGATGACGACCGGCCCGATCGCAAAGGCGACCGGGTCGAAGTTGGGAAACATCAGGGGCGAAGACATCGCGTTCCTGTATCAGAGATAGGGATCGGCGGTGTGCAGATAGTTCACCACGTACTGGTGGATGCCGCTCTCCAGGCTGGTGAACGGCTTGGTATACCCCGCCTTGCGCAGGGCGCGCATGTCCGCCTGCGTGAAATATTGGTAGCGGTCGCGGATTTCCGTCGGCGTGTCGATGAAGCGGATCTTCGGCTCCTTGTCGAGCGCGCGGTAGACCGCGTTCGCAAGGTCGAGGAAGGACCGCGCCTGCCCGGTGCCGAGGTTGTAGAGGCCGGAAACCTGCGGGTTTTCCAAAAGCCACATCACCACCTCGACGCAGTCGCCCACCCACACGAAGTCGCGCAGCTGGCCGCCGTCCGGATACTGCGGATTGTGCGACTTGAAGAGCAGGCAGTGGGCGTCCGCCGCGGCGCGCGGGTAGACCTGAGCGACGACGCTCTGCTGGCTGCCCTTGTGGTATTCGTTGGGGCCGTAGACGTTGAAGAACTTCAGCCCCACCCACTGCGGCGGCGTGCGGCGGTCGTCGGCGATCTTGCCCGCGACGCGGCGGTCGAACAGGTGCTTGCTCCAGCCGTAGGCGTTGAGCGGCACCAGGCGGGCGAGCGCAGCCTCGGAAAACTCGTCGGAAAAGCCCTGCTTGCCGTCGCCGTAGGTGGCGGCGGAGGAGGCGTAGATGAACCGCACCTGATGCGCCGCGCACCATTTCCACAAGCCCAGGGTCAGGCTGAAATTGTTGGCGAGGATCTTGTCGGCGTCGGTCTCGGTGGTCGAGGAGATCGCCCCCATGTGGACCACCGCCTCGACCATCTTGGCGTTGGTTTCCAGGTATTGCAGCACATAGTCGGGGTGCACGATGTCGGCGAGGCGGCGCTTCGCGAGGTTGCGCCACTTGTCGCCGGTGCGCAGGCGGTCGACGACCACGATGTCGCGCACGCCCCGCGCCTCCAGGGCAGCGACGATGTTCGATCCGATGAAGCCGGCGCCGCCGGTGACCACGTACATTGGGGCTTTCCCTCGCGTTGATGGCGGAGACGAATCCGCTGTTCCGGAAAAGAGATATGGGGGTCCGGTCCGGGTGTGGACAGGGTGCCGCCCCGCCATCATAATGACAAGCGCAAGGCGGCGCCACGATCTTGAAGAAGCGCCGCCCCCGGCCTGTCGGAGGAAACTGCCATGTCGTCCCGCCCGCGTCTGTTCGAAGACGTCTCGCGCCTTGCCGGCGATGCCGCCACCGCCATCGGCGGCCTCAGGTCCGAGGTCGAAACCGCGGTGAAGCAGCGTCTCGAGCGCATGCTCGCCGACCTCGACATGGTGCCGCGCGAGGAATTCGAGGCGGTGCGCGCCATGGCCGCCGCCGCCCGCGAGGAGCAGGAGCGCCTCGCCGCCCGCGTCGCCGAACTGGAGGCGGCGCTGAAGGCCGCGCCCGCCCCGGCGAAGAAACCGGCGGCGAAGAAGCCCGCCGCGAAGAAGCCGGCGGCGAAGAAACCGGCGGCCAAGCCCACCCCCACGCCCGAGGCGTAAGCGCCCTACCCGGCGGCGAATCGCCCCTGCGGGCACGCCCGCGGCGGCGCGCCGCGCCGCGTCATCGAGGCGTCATCAAACTCCCCTTGCATTGCAGGGTAGGGTTTGGCAGTCTAAATCTTGTGGTGGCGGCCGGGCGGACACCGATATATGTGAATTGCCCGACAGGCGCCCCGGGTGGGAAACGCGCCCTCCCGAAGAAACGCATTGACGCCGGATGCCGTTCCGGTGCACAGGGTCCGTTTTAAGACCCGGGGCACGATGTTCCGCCCGGGCCGTAGCGTAGCGGAGGTTCCCACCATGCAAACCTCGGACTCCCTCTTCGATGTCGAAACCCTCCATCCGATCGAATTGATCGAGCAGGTGCTGAGCGCCCGC
>JBFWJB010000369.1:0-2801 GCA_050253435.1 Rhodospirillaceae bacterium | reverse complement strand
GCCCCCTGCTTACCGTCAATCTGATCCGCGACATGACCGCGGATTGGTTCTCCTGTCCGCGCGACCTGATCCGCAGCCATCGCCGCGCCGCCCGCTTCGCCAGGCCACGCCAGGTGGCGATGTGGATATCCGTGCAGCTGCTGCCCTGCCGCAGCCTGCCGCGCATCGGGCGGGACTTCGACCGCGACCACACCACCGTGATCTATGCCGTGAACATGGTGGAAAAGCGCCGCCGCGACGCCGACTACGCGGCGGACCTGGACGCCCTGATGCAGTCGATTGTCGATGCATCGGAGCCGCCTTCCGGCCCCGCAGAACTCGCCCTGCGGGTCGCCGAGGACATGGCGGACGCCTATCGCTTCGCCGCCTTCACCGCCGCGGCAGCCGACCCCTTCGGCTTTCTCGAACGTTTCGCCGACAAGGAGGGACGCCCCCATGCCTAAGCGCCGCCCCTGCTGGTTCCGCGCCCAATGGCGCTGGTTCGTCAACATGTACCTCGCGCCCTGGGCCGAGGCGATCAATCCCCGCATCCGCTGAAAGGAGCAACCATGAACACCACCCCCGAAACCCCGGCGATCCCCGCCGGTTATCAGATGGACGCCAAGGGCCGCCTGGTCCCCGAGGCGATGATCAAGCCGCAGGAACAGCTGGAAGATCAGACCGTGCGCAAGATCATCGGCTATGCCGAGGCGCTCTCGGCGCAGATCGGGCGCTTCAAGGGCCACACCTTCGACGATGTGGCCAGCTTCATGGACCTGCTGGCCGACGAATACGGCGCGGCCAAAGGCGGTGCCAAGGGCAACGTCACCCTGACCACCTATGACGGCTGCATGAAGGTGGTTGTGCAGGTCCAGGACACCATCACCTTCGGCCCCGAGCTGCAACCGGCCAAGGCGCTGTTCGACGCCTGCATTTGCAAGTGGTCGGCAGGCGTCAACGACAACATCCGCGTGCTGGTGGATCACGCCTTCCAGGTGGACAAGGAAGGCCGCATCAACCGCACCGCCCTGTTCGGCCTGCGCCGCCTCCAGATTGACGACCCGGAATGGAAACGCGCCGTCGCGGCCTTGAACGACAGCATCAAGGTGATGGGCAGCCGGGAATACGTGCGCTTCTACCGCCGCGCAAACGGTCGCGCGTCGTGGCAGCCGATCACCGTTGACCTCGCCTCGGCGGTGGCCCCGGCCTCGGAAGGGGAGGCCGCGTGATGTGCAACTGCATTGACGAGTCAAACAAACTCCTCAGCGAACAGAACGCCACGCTGTCGCACACGTTCATCGGGCCTCGGAGAGTGATCATCGCCACGCTGAAAAAGGACGACAAGAAGCGCGGGCGCCCGCCGGTCCTCGCCGCCAACTTCTGCCCCTTCTGTGGGGAGAAGTATCCGGAAATGGAAGGCGGTGCGTCATGACCGGCACCAAAGCCCTCGTCATCCACCCGCTGGAACACATGGGCGGCGGTGACATCCGCAGCGCGTTTCGTAGTGGCGATCCCCTCCGCCTCGGTTTCGCGGTTGCCCGCCTGCCGAGCTGGCTCACCGCCGAACAGCGCCAGGAGATCGGCGCCGAGTTCGCCGCCGCGCACCAGATGCTCGCCGCGCTGGAAGGCGTGCTGCCGTATATGGAGGCGGCGGAAGCCGCGGGCCTGGTCGGTGACGAGGGCTGCCACTGGCCGGTGGAGGCAGTGCGCGAGGCCATCGCCGCGGCGAAAGGGGGGCGGTCATGATCGACCCGAACGCCCGCCGCCGCCTGCGCGAAACCCTGGCCGCGCTGCGCGCCCGCACCACCGAGCGCGGCTGCACAGAGGCGGAGGCCCTGGCCGCCGCCGCCAAGGCCGCCGAACTGCTGTCCAAGCATGGCCTGGACGAGGCAGCCCTGGAGTTCGAGGAATACCGCGTGGAGATCGGGCGGCGCACGGTGGTGGACGAGCTGTGGGGCCAGGCCGCGATCTTCTGCCACTGCAAGCTCTGGTACTCCCGCTGGGGCGGACGCTGGACGGTGGTCTACTTCGGTCGCTGGAACGACGTGGCCGTGGCCGAATACCTCCATGCCCTCCTGGAACGGCACGTCAAGGCCGCCACCCGCGAGTGGCAGAAGGGGCCGGAATATCGCCGCCGCCGCACCACCAAGACCAAGCGTGAGGCCACAAAGGCATTCCAGCAGGGGCTTGTCGCCGCCCTCAAAACCAAGCTGTGGGAGCAGCAGTGGCGCCGCACCCCGAAGGTGGAGGGCACCAACCACCAGGCCCTCGTCCTTTCGCCGCTGGCCGCGGTCGAGGAAGCCCTGAAACGCAAGGGCGTCCAGTTCAGCAGCAAGCCGCTCGCTCCGGTGAAGGGCGCAGGCAAGAAGTTCGACAACGAACAATGGAGTGGCGCCGCCGCCGCCCGAAACATCGACATCAACGCCGCCGTCAACGGTGGGCGCCGCCCCGGCGTCGCCGGTCTTCTGGCAGGCTGAGGGAGGAAATCATGTCTGACCTGAAATGGACATGCAGCACGGCAGATGAACCTCCAGCGACGCGGGAAGAAGCGAACATCCGCCGCGCCGGTCCGGAACTCATGAAGGCGTGCATTCCCCTGCTCCATACATTCGGCGGGAATGCCGTCCTTTCCGCGCTGCTCGGCAGTTACGTCAACATCTCCCACGCCCTCGGCGGTGACGTGCAGGCGGTACGCCAGGGCCTCATCGACACGGCGACCGACGTGGAGCGTGTCTTCGCGCTCTACGACCGTGACGACGCCAACGGCAAACCGAACTGAGGCGAAACCGCCGGGGAAGCCCGGCGGTCGGCGAGGGGCTGGC
>JBFWJB010000368.1:0-2806 GCA_050253435.1 Rhodospirillaceae bacterium | reverse complement strand
CGCGGCAACGGCAAAGGCGGCAGCGGCAGGCGGCGCAGGCGCGGCGCCGGGGCTTCCGCCGCGCCGTGCTCGCGGGCGCGGCAGGTGGGGCAATAGCGCGCCTCGAACGGCATCGGGGCCAGGCAATGGGGGCACAGCGAAGCGCGCGCGCGCCACAGGCCCACGGCCATCACGCCGAGCGGCCCGGCGGCGGCGCCGGCGACGCCCCACACCTTGGCGTTCAACCCCTTGCGGCGCGCCCACTCGCGCGCCCACAGCGAACAGCAGGCGAAGCCGCCCGCATAGCCCACGCCGATCATCCATGCATTCATGCGGTTTCCCCGTATCCGGTCCGTCCTGCGCGGGGACCGGCGGGGGAACTCAGGGTTGCCCGATCTCGGCCATCGCGGCGTGCAGGGCGTGTTCCAGACGGTCGAACGCCGCCGAAGTCCCCGGCAGGCCGAAGCGCAGCCATTCGGGGCGGGCGGCGAAGGCCCGCACCAGCACGCCTTGCCTCGCGAGCGCATGATACAACGCGAGGCTGCCCTCGAAGTGTGTCAGTCTGAATAAATCTGTGCCGCCGGCCACGGTGAGCCCGCAGCGCGCGAAGAGGTCGTCGAGGCGCGCCGTCATCGCCGCCAGTTCGCGGCGCGCCGCGGAAATCCACGGCGCATCGGAAAGCGCCCGCGCCCCAAGCTCCGCCGCCGGGCCGGAGACCGCCCACGGCCCCATGGCGTCGGAAAGGCGCGCGCCGAAATCCGGCGGGCACAGCGCGAAGCCGAGCCGCGCCCCGGCGAGTCCGAAGAACTTGCCGAAGGACCGCAGCACGATGAGCCCCGGAATCCCCGCACGGCGGGCCAGGCTGATTTCCGGCGTGACGTCGCAGAACGCCTCGTCGACGATCAGCCAGCGGCCCTCGCCGCCGCGGCGCTCCGCCCGGCGCAGCAGGTCCAGCGCCTCATAGGCGCGGCCGTCCGGGTTGTTGGGGTTGACCACCACCAGCACCGCGGCGTCGTCGCCCTTCTCGATGCCCGCGACCGCGCGCACCGGTGCGCCGCAAGCGGCCCAGGCGGCGGCGTGCTCGCCATAGGTGGGGGAGACCACCGCCACGTCGGATGCGGCGATCAGCCGCGGCAGCCATTGGATCAGCGCCTGGGTGCCCGGCGCGGCGACCACCGCCGCGCCCTCGGCCACGCCGTATCCGGCGCGCGCCGCGGCGATCAGCGCATGGTTGAGCGCGGCGTCGGGCAGCGCCGTCCATGCCGCGGCGGAAATCCCCGCCACCGGGTACGGGTTGGGGTTGATCCCCGTGGAGAGGTCGAGCCACTGCGCGCGCGGCACGCCGTAGCGCGCCTCCGCAGCCGCCAGATCGCCGCCGTGCAGCGGCAGGGCGTCGTCGTTCGTCACCGTTCGTATTCCTCTAGAAGCATCCCGCCGCGCACCATAGAGCAGTTTCATGCGTGAGGGAACCCGGTGGAGATGTGCGACGGAGGGATGAAAAATTCGTGCGCCATCCGCCGCAAGACCTCCCCCTTTCGAGGGAATCCTTGATTTCGTTCGCGACGTTGGGCACAGTCGGCGGCAACCCATTCGTTGACCGGCGCTCCGCCGCCGCCACTTTTGTACTCTGACCGGGGCCGCATCCGTATGGCCAAAAAACCCGCGCAGAAGCCAGCCTCGTCCAAAGGCGATGCCGCCAAGGCCGCAAACGGCAAGAAGCCGGATCGCGCACGCCTGATCCTGCGCGTCGCCGACGGCGATTCCGACCTGTTGCGGATTCTTCCTTTCGGCCTGTCGCGGCCGTTCCGCGGCCTCGCCCTGCGCTCCGAGGGCGGCCGCAAGACCCGGCTGCACCGCGTCGTGCGCAAGCTCTATCCTTTCCTGCAAAAGCTGGAAAGCGCCGCCCTCGGCGCCGAGGGCTCGCTGATCGGCGCGCTGCCGCTGGAAGCCGCGCTGAAAAACGACGCGGCGATCGAGCGCGCGATCAAGGTGTTCGAAGTCGCCTGGCAGCTCGACCTGATCGCCATCGTCGGCCCCTCGGGGCAGCGCATCGGCTCCGGCAAGCGCACCGTCCCCGCCGGGGCGTGCGGCCTGTCCGTGGACAAGGCGGAGCGCGTCTATGTGGAACGCGCGGTGCGCGTCATCTTCGCCAAGAACACCGGGGCGCTGGAGCGCCTGCCCGGCGAGGCGATGGCGCTCGACGCGCTGCCGCGCCTGCGTATCCTCGCGGGGATGAACGCAGGCGCGCTGGGCGAGGTGCGGGTCAAGCTCGGCCACCGCTTCGGCGCAATCTTCACCGACCAGGTGGATACCGACTGGCTCAACGCCCTGACCCACGTCAAGGCGTTCCAGATCCATGCGCTCGGCAACGTCTTCGGCCCCGCGGCGACGGAAATCCTCGACTGGGACCCGCGCTACCTGCTCGCCTTCGCCCAGGCGTTCTCCGCGCCGGAACAGATCACCGAACTCGGCCTCGACCTGCGCCTGGTGCGCACCCCCGAGGCGCTGCACGCCATCGGCACCTGGGAGGTGCGCGACGTCACCGACAAGATCAACGAGGAACTCAACAAGCGCGGACGCCCCAGCATCCGCGAGCGCCAGTACGAAACCGACATCACGGTGTTCCGCGCCATGCTGGGGGCCGACTTCGCCTCCCTGGTGAAGCAGCCCGCGCCGATCATCACCGCCTTCGGCGAGCTTTTGCGCAACATCCGCGCGATGAGCCCGGGGCCGGAGCGCAGCGACATCGTCGAGCACATCAAGACCTTCTGCACCCGCTACCTCGACTACATGACGCCGGAGGCGCTGGCCGCGCTCGAACTCTCCA
>JBFWJB010000367.1:0-2845 GCA_050253435.1 Rhodospirillaceae bacterium | reverse complement strand
GACGCCGATCACGAGCTTCTGGGTCGTGACGTCGACGTAGGGGGCGGAGAACGTCAGCGCCTTCGCCTTCACCGCCGCACCGTACCACGGCCGCTTGCGCGGATCGTAGCCCGCGGGCGGCACCGTACCGCTGGTGACGAAACCGCCGTCGGCCTCGCGGCCGAAGTAGACCTCCGAGAAGGTCCGCACCAGGGCCTCGCGCTTCAGCAGCGCCTGGACCGCGGCATCGTCGGCGCGGGTGACGTCATCGGTGAGGCCCGCCACCAGCATCAGGCGCCCCTGCACCCACGTCTGCACGCCTTCGGCGGCGAGCTGGCCGACGCCCTGGATCCGGGCGTCGATCTCGGCTTCGAGGTCGTCTCCGGCGGAGGTCGCGAGCCAAGCGCCGAGCCCGCCCATCGCCGCGGCGATGATCACCCCCACCACGACAAGCACCCGGACGACGAAATGCCGGGTCCGCTCTCCGCGACCGGCGATCACGTTCTCACCCATAGCTCCTCCGATACCCCCTTGAGAATGCAGGGTCCATCATATATCCGCTTCCGGAGTATGGGTAATCGGAAATCGGAGGCGCGGCGTCAGATCGGCCGGGTCGCTTCCTCGAGCCAGCGCGCGGTGGCGGCGTCGACGAGCGGCGCGACCACCTCGGCGACGCGCTCGTGATAGGCGTTGAGCCAGTCGCGCTGTTCGGGCAGAAGCATCTCCGCCACCACCAGGCGGCGGTCGATCGGCGCGAGGGTGAGGGTCTCGAAGCCGCGCATCGGCTGCTCGCCGCCCTCGACCGCACGCACCGCGAGAAGGTTCTCGATGCGGATGCCGTAGGCGCCGGTCTTGTAGTAGCCGGGTTCGTCGGAGAGCACCATGCCGGGCTCCAGCGCCACCGCGCTGGGCGCCTTGCCGATCCGCTGCGGCCCCTCGTGGACCGAAAGGAACGCGCCGACGCCGTGACCGGTGCCGTGATCGTAGTCGAGCCCCTCGGCCCACAGCCAGCGCCGCGCCAGGGCATCGAGCTGACTGCCGGTGGTGCCCTTGGGGAAGACCGCCTGCGCGAGGTCGATGTGCCCCTGCAACACCAGGGTGAAGTTGCGGCGGATCGCGGGGTCCACCTCGCCGAGCGCCAGGGTGCGGGTGACGTCGGTGGTGCCGTCGCGGTAGTGCGCGCCGGAATCGAGCAGGAAGAGCTGCCCCGGCTCCAGCACCCGGGCGGTTTCGGCGCGCACGTGATAGTGGACGATCGCGCCGTTCGGCCCCGCCCCGGCGATGGTGGGGAAGCTCGGGCACACGAACCCCGGCTGTTCCATCCGGAACGCCAGCAGGCGGTCGGCGAGCGCCTTTTCGCTTTGCCCCGCGCCGTGAGTCTCGAACCACGCGAGGAAGCGCGCCAGCGCCGCCGCGTCGGAGCGATGTGCACGGCGGAAGCCGTCGAGCTCGACCGCGTTCTTGCACGCCTTCGGCAGCAGGCACGGATCGGCGGCGGACACCACCTTCGCACCCGCTTCGGCGAGGATTTCCGCCACCGCCGCGGGGCCGGAGGCCGGGTCCACCCGCACCGCCGCGCCGCGCGCGCCGAGTTCCCGCAGCACCGGCACGAACGCGTCGCGCGGGCGCACCCGTACGCCGACGCCGAGGTGGGCGCGCACCGCATCGCCCACCTTGCCGGGCTCGACGAACCAGTCGACCGTGGCGTCGCGGTAGACGATCGCGAACGACAGCACCACCGGCGTGCAGGGCAGGTCGCGGCCGCGCACGTTGAGCAGCCAAGCGATCGAATCCGGCAGCGTCAGCACCGCCGCGTCGTCGCCCTCGCGCTCCAGCGCCGCGGCCACTTCGCGCTGCTTGTCGAGCCCCACGCGGCCGCTTACGTCCACCGGATAGGGCGCCGCCTCGGCGGTGGGCGGCAGCGGGCGATCGGACCAGACCGCGTCGAGCGGATTGCCTGCGCACGCCACCATGTCCGCTCCGGCGGCGCGTGCGGCCTCGGACAGGCGGCGGACGTCGGCGGCGGTGTGCAGCCAGGGATCGTAGCCGATCCGGTCGCCGGGTTTGGCGGTGCGCCTGATCCACGCGGCGGGCGGATCCTCGGTGAGATGCAGAAGCTGGAAGCGCGCGGCGTCCACCTCTTCCCGCAGTTGCAGGGTATAGCGGCCGTCGGAGAACACCGCCGCCGCATCGCCCAGCACCACCGCGACCCCGGCCGACCCGGTGAAGCCGGTGAGCCATGCCAGACGCTTGGCCGAGGGCGGCACGTATTCGCCCTGGTGTTCGTCGGCGCGCGGCACGACGAAGCCGGCAAGGTTCCGAGCCGCGAGTTCGGAACGCAACAGATCCAGCGGACTGGCCAGGATTGCGGAAGGTTTGCTGTCCATCATACCCCATCACATGGTGCGCGCCGGGCGATTATGCGCGGATTTCGCCCCGGGAAAAGCCCGACGCGCGGATCGCCTCCGCAGCGGCGCGGAATTCCGCCAAGAACGGGCTTAAGCAATGATGCATGGCGGCCAAGAATTCCGATATTCGTTACCTCCACATTGCCAACCCGGCGAAAACGTTCTAATCTTGTTCGTCCCGTCGCCCGGAAGGAGGCCTGCCAAATGGTGAAACCGGCGCAAGTCCTGATCGCGGCGGCTTTGCTCGCGGCGGCGCTCCCGGCCCGCGCGGACGACGTGCCGCCGACGCCCGAAAGCCTCGACCGCAGCCTCCCCTGTCCTTCCATCTACGGCACATGGGAAATCGCGTTCGCGATCGGTCGCGGCGGCCTCTTCCCCATTCGGCCGGGAGAATGGTGGGGAGGCCTGTTGATGAAGGCCACCATCGGCGAAGACGAAGCTACCCTGACCTGGATGAA
>JBFWJB010000366.1:0-2858 GCA_050253435.1 Rhodospirillaceae bacterium | reverse complement strand
ACCGTTCTCTCCCACCTGGGCTTCGCCCGCGCCTACGTGCCGGGCGGCCGCGGGCGCCCGCTGGCGCGGCTGAAATACGCGGGCAACCCGCTCACCTCGGACCGGGGCCGGTTCGACCGCACGCAGGCTCTGGTCACGGCCTATCCGCAGCTCGACCTCGGCGCGCCAACCATTGGCTGGCTAGCGGGCGCCTATTCCACCATGGCCGAATTGACCCATCCCGACGTGATTCCGCGCATCCGCCAGCCGCTGCTCATCATCGCGGCGGGGGGGGAGCGGCTCGTCTCCAACAAGGCGATCGAACACTTTTCGGCGCGGCTCATCGCCGGCGCCCATGTGGTGGTGCCGGCGAGCCGCCACGAACTCCTGATGGAGCGCGACATCTTCCGCGCCCAGTTCTGGGCCGCGTTCGACGCCTTCATTCCGGGCACGCCGATCTGAGAGGTGTTACGTTGCCACGCTCAGGCGCCGCGCGGGCTTAGCCGCCGGTGAGCTGGCGCAGCGCCGCCTCATGGACCTTGCGGCTGCCGGCCGCGACCACCCGGCCGCCGGCCACCGGCGAACCGCCCTCCCAGCTTGTGACCACGCCGCCGGCCCCCTCGATGATGGGCACGAGGGCGATCACGTCGTGATCCTGCAGGCCGGTCTCGATGACGAGATCGATGAGGCCAGCCGCCACCATGCAATAGGCGTAGCAATCGCCGCCATAGCGCGAGAGGCGCACGCGCTCCTCCACGGTGCCGAAGGCGGCGCGGTCCTCGTCGTTCATGAGGCGGGGGCTGGTGGTGTAGAGCACCGCATCCTCCAGCCGGTCGCAGGCGCGGGTGGCGAGAAGCCGCTCGCCCGCCGGACCGCGATAGCGCGCCGCGCCGCCGTCGCCGAAGAAGCGTTCGCCGATGAAGGGCTGGTGCATCATGCCGTAGACCGGATCGCCGTCCTTCAGAAGGCCGATCAGCGTGCCCCAGGCCGGCAGGCCGGCGATGAAGGATTTGGTGCCGTCGATGGGGTCGAGCGCCCAGGTGTAGGGCGCCTGCGCGGCGACATTCTCGAATTCCTCGCCGATAATGCCGTGGGCGGGAAAGGTGGAGCGGATCAGCGCGCGCATGGCCTGCTCCGCCGCCCGATCCGCCTCCGTGACCGGATCGAACGCGCGACCCGCGCTCTTGTCCTCGATGCCCAGCGCCGTGCGGAAGAAAGGCAGGATGGCCTCGCCCGAAACAGTCGCAAGCTGATGGACAAAGGCGTCGAAATCGACGGCGGTCATGAGGGCTCCGGAAAGGTCGGGCGGACTGGACGTGCCCGCGGCGGGAAGAAAGCGCGGGCGCGGACCGCTGCCAAGGGAAATCTGCTGGGGGCAGTGCCGGATGGGGCGGAGGACGTCCCGCGGCAAAGCGAAGGACAATATTACCGCAACGCAAAACGAGACCCGATCGCTGGATTGCCCCTTGCGGCACCGAATGACCGCATAGGAGGCACATGTCGCGGCCATAACGCGCACAGAATGTGCATATCGATTTCAAGCGATTGAAATTAAATGGTTTTAAAATTTGAACGCTTGCACAAACTATCTGCCTGACACGGGCTTGATGCAAAGGGGGCCGATCGTCATATTGATGCAGCGCGGCATTGCTTGTTGCGGTGCCGCTGCCCTCCTTGGGCGTTTCCTCCCTAGACTTGGGCCGCTGTTCACAGCGGCCCCTTTCTTTTTCGGCGCCCTGTCGCCGAGGGTGGCCCAAGCCAGCGCGCTTGCAGCGCGGGGCACTCTCCTCCCCGTCTCCGCCAGCAGCCGAACACTCGGGCATCCCTTGGGATCGTCGGGTGACCGGACAATCCCCACCTGCGCGCGTTCTCAGTTTCGGTGAGGTTCGGCCGACCGCATCGCGGGAGCCGACTCGCGCCAAGCTGGCGCTTCGGCAAAAAAATCTCGCCGCGCTCGGCCTCGCGCCCGATCGGGGAGCGCAGCCTGCACGATAAAATCCTTTTAAATTTCAATGCCTTGTTCTGGTATACCAGACTGCGACAAACGCGCACTTGATTTATGGCACTGCACTAGGCTATTTGTGCATTGCGACACGGCGATTGGCGTCGCTGTGTCGCTGCCCTCCTTGGGCGTTTCCTCCCTAGACTTGGGCCGTCTGCTCACGCGGACGGCCCCTTTCTTTTTGGGCTGGCCGATCCGGCATTCGCCGTCACCCGCCGCCCTGTCTAGGCCCCTCTCGTTCCATCCCTGGATGCGGTCTTGCGCCGCCATTCGATCTCGTGTCTCGCGGACTTCTTCGCATGGCGAAGCCTGTCCGGGCCGGAGTTCGGTGGTGCCTGAGTAATTCCTCGGCAGCCGTGCGCAATTGGTAGCCTTGCCATACGAAAAACGCAAGGCACCTTATGCAAAAACGCAGAGCTTTGTCATTCAGCTGCCGCACGGAGCGGGGCGAGGCCCTCCGACACCGCGACGAACAGATCCCCCATCAGGGCGAGAATGTCGGCCTGAACCCGCACAAATCCGCCATTTCGCTCATAGGCGGCCTCGTCCATGTAGAGGCTGCGGTTGAGCTCGATCTGCACCGCGTGCAGCCCGGCGGAGGGGTTTCCGTAGTGCTCAGTAATATAGCCGCCCGCATAGGGCTTGTTGCGCACCACCCGGTAGCCGCGGCCGACCAGCGACCGCTCGATGGCGTCCGTCACCAGCTCGCTGCAACTCGTCCCGTACCGGTCACCGATGACGAAATCGGCCCGCGCCACCTCGTCCCGCGCCGAAGAGGAGGGCATGGAATGGCAATCCACCAGCACCGCCATGCCCCATTCGCGCTGGATCCGCCCGACGAGGCGCCGCAAGGACTGGGGGTAGGGCTGGTAATAGT
>JBFWJB010000365.1:0-2867 GCA_050253435.1 Rhodospirillaceae bacterium | reverse complement strand
ACCATATCCCCGCGGCGGTGGACGCGCTGATCCAGCGCGGCGAGTTCCTCACCAGCTACACGCCGTATCAGCCGGAAATCTCCCAGGGCACGCTGCAGGCGCTGTTCGAGTTCCAGACTCAGGTGTGCCTGCTCACCGGCATGGAGGTGTCCAACGCCTCGATGTACGACGCGGCCACCGCCTGCGCCGAGGCGGTGCTGATGGCCGCCCGCGTCACCCGCAGGAAGACGGCCTTGATCTCCGGCGCGGTGCATCCGCACTATGCCGACGTCATCCTCACCCAGACCGGCTTCACCGATATCGCCTGCGAACGCCTCGCCCCCGATCCCATGGGCATCGAGGACCTGATGGGCCGCATCGACGAGAGCCTCGCCTGCGTCGTGGTGCAGACGCCCAGCTTCTTCGGCCGTCTTGCCGATTTCACCGCGCTCGCCGCGCAGTGCCGGGCGCAGGGCGTGCTGCTCGTCGTCGCGGTGCCGGAGCCGGTCTCCCTCGGCGCGCTGATGCCGCCGGGCGAGATGGGCGCGGACATCGTGGTGGTGGACGGCTCCTCGTTGGGTATGCCGTTGTCCTTCGGCGGGCCGGGCGTCGGCCTCTTCGCCACCCGCGAAAAATACGTGCGCAACATGCCGGGCCGCCTGGTCGGCGAAACCGTGGACGTGGACGGCCGCCGCGGCTGGGTGCTGACGCTCTCCACCCGCGAACAGCACATCCGCCGCGAGAAGGCCACCTCCAACATCTGCACCAACTCCGGTCTGTGCGCGCTCGCCTTCTCCATCCATGTGGCGCTGCTCGGCGATGCCGGGTTCGCCAAACTCGCCGCGGTCAACCACGCCGCCGCCGTGGCGCTGGCGCGCAAGGTCGGCGCGGTGAAGGGGGTGAAGGTGGTGACGCCCGCCTTCTTCAACGAGTTCGCGGTGATGCTGCCCGCGCCCGCCGCGCCGGTGGTGGACATGCTGGCGGAACGCGGCATCCTCGGCGGGGTGCCGGTTTCCCGCTTCTATCCGATGTTCCCGGAGATGGAGAACCTGCTGCTGCTGTCGGCGACCGAACTCAACACCGACGCGGAGATGTCCGTCCTGTCCAAGGCGCTGACGGAGGTGCTGAAATGAGCGACGTGTTTCCGTCGATGCCCGCCGGCACGGTGACCGGCAACCGCGGACTGGTGGTCGAGGAGCCGCTTCTGTTCGAACAGGGCTCGTCCGAAGGCTCCGGCGTCGATCTGCCGGAACCGCGCGACGTGCCGGACGCCCTGGAGGGCTTCCGCCGTTCCGGGCCGATCGGCCTGCCCGGCCTCTCCGAGCCGCAGGTGGTGCGCCACTACACCCGCCTGTCGCAGAAGAACTACTCCATCGACGCCGGGTTCTATCCCCTCGGCTCGTGCACCATGAAGTACAACCCGCGCCTCAACGAGAAGGTGGCGCGGCTCACCGGCCTCTCCGACCTCCACCCGTTCCAGCCGGTCTCCACGGTGCAGGGCGCGCTTGCGGCGATGCACGCGCTCGCCGGGTGGCTGATGGAGCTGACCGGCATGGCCGGGGTGGCGATGTCCCCCGCCGCCGGCGCGCACGGAGAGCTCTGCGGCCTGATGACCATCCGCGCCGCGCAGGAGGCCAAGGGCAACCCGCGCAAGATCATCCTGGTGCCGGAATCCGCGCACGGCACCAACCCGGCCAGCGCCGCTCTCTGCGGCTATTCCGTCGTCGCCATTCCGGCCACCGAAGACGGCCGGGTGGACATCGCGGCGCTCCAGGAGAAGCTCTCCGAGGACGTCGCGGGGATCATGCTGACCAACCCCAACACCTGCGGCCTGTTCGAACGCGACGTGCGCGCCATCGCCGAAATGGTGCACGCGGTGGGGGCCTTCTTCTACATGGACGGCGCCAACTTCAACGCCCTGATCGGCCGGGTGAAGATCGCCGACCTCGGCGTCGACGCGATGCACATCAACCTGCACAAGACCTTCTCCACGCCGCACGGCGGCGGCGGGCCGGGCGCAGGGCCGACGGTGCTTTCCCCGGCGCTTGCCGCATTCGCGCCGCTGCCCTTCGTGCGCAAGCACGGAGACGCCTACGAACTGGTGGAAACCCGCGCCCAGGCGGGCAAGAAGGCGAAACCCTTCGGCCGGATGAAGGGCTTCCACGGCCAGTTCGGGGTGATGCTGCGGGCGCTCGCCTACGCCATGAGCCTGGGGGCCGACGGCCTGCGCCAGACCTCCGGCGATGCGGTTCTGAACGCCAACTACCTGCTCGCCCGGCTCAAGGACGTGCTCACCGCGCCGTTCGAGGGACCGTGCATGCACGAGGCGCTGTTCGACGACGGCTTCCTCAAGGATACCGGCGTCACCACCCTCGATTTTGCCAAGGCGCTGATCGACGAGGGCTTCCACCCGATGACCATGTACTTCCCCCTGGTGGTGCACGGCGCGTTGCTGATGGAACCCACGGAAAGCGAAAGCAAGCAGACGCTCGACCTGTTCATCGATACCGTCCGCGCGCTCGCGGCCAAGGCCCAGGCGGGGGAGGCGGACTTCTTCCACGCCGCGCCCCGGCTCACGCCGCGCCGCCGCCTCGACGAAACGCTGGCCGCCCGTAAGCCGGTGCTGCGCTGGAAGCCGCAGGAAAGCTAAGACGTTGCGGAGGGACTCGGTCCCTCCGCACCTCCCCTAAGTTTTTCGCCGCGCAGCGGCAGGCAACACCCGTGTTGCAGCCGCACGGGCTTATGGCGCTACGCGCAAAAACCAAAAGTTATGGGGGGCGCGAGGGGACCGATCTCCGCCTTGGGAGCGCCCACTGGGCGTTCCCACCGCCTACGGCGGTCGGTGTCGATCCGCGCAATGGTTTTGTTTTCCGAGCCCCATCAAACGT
>JBFWJB010000364.1:0-2886 GCA_050253435.1 Rhodospirillaceae bacterium | reverse complement strand
TATCCCGCTCCGCTCTAAAAAATCCCTTAATATCCGGGCGCCGCGGCTTTTACCGAATGTTAAAGGGGTGGGGCGATACTGGGCCTCGGTGGAGTCGTGCCCGCAGTGCGGCATGGCCTGCCCGCAGCAAGGGATCAGGGCGGATGGATCTGCAGAATCTCACCTTCTTCCAGATGGCGCAGGAGCGCATGGACTGGCTGGCGCAGCGACAGAAAGTGGTGTCGCAGAACCTCGCCAACGCCAACACGCCCGGCTACGCCGCCAAGGACCTGAAGGAGATCGACTTCAAGGACACGCTGTCGCGCACCCTGGCGAAGGACACCCAGTCGGTGGCGGTGACGCGCACCGATCCCAAGCATTTGAGCGGCACCCTGCCGAAGAGCGGACCCTACCGCGTCGAGACGGTGCGCCGCCCCTACGAGTACACCCTGGACAAGAACGGGGTGGACGTGGAGGAGCAGATGGCCAAGGCGGCGAGCAACCGCACGCAGTACGAGATTGCGTCCAATCTCTTCTCCAAGAACATCAGCATGATCAAGACCGCGCTCGGGCGCGGCGGATCGTGACCGCGTAAGGGAGTCCGACGATGGATGACTTGATGACCAGCGCGCAGGTTTCGACCTCGGGGATGAAGGCCCAGGCGACGCGGCTGCGCGTCGTTTCGGAAAACATCGCCAACGCCGATTCCGTCGGCACCAAGCCGGGCGAGGCTCCCTATCGCCGCAAGACCGTTTCCTTCAAGAGCGAGCTCAACCGCGCCAGCGGTGCGGAGGAGGTGAAAGTGAACAAGATCGCAACCGACCGTTCCGATTTCGAAAAGCGCTACGACCCCACCCATCCGGCGGCGGGCGCGGACGGCTACGTCAAGCTGCCCAACATCAACCCGCTGGTGGAGATGATGGACATGCGCGAGGCGCAGCGCGGCTATGAGGCCAACCTCAACGCCATGCAGATCAGCCGCCAGATGATTTCCAAGACCGTGGACATGCTGAAGTGACGGCGGGGGAGTACGCGCGATGACGGTTCCGATTACCACGGCGCTCAACGCCTACCGCACCGCCGCGCAGGGCTCCGGGGCCGCTGCCGGAGAAAGCGCCGCCGGCGCCGGCGCCATCCAGCCGGGCCAGGCCTTCGCCGACATGATCAAGGACAACCTCACCGAGGCGGTGGACGCGGGCAAGAAGAGCGAGCAGATGAGTCTTCTCGCCCTGCAGGGCAAGGCCGACCTGCGCGAGGTGGTCAACGCCGTGGCCAACGCGGAAACCGCGTTGCAGACCGTCGTTGCGGTGCGCGACAGGGTGTTGTCCGCCTATCAGGAAATCCTCAAGATGTCGATCTGACGATCGGCGGGGATGCACCATGAACGAGGCGCAGGTTCTGGAAATCGCACGGGAGTCGGTGCTGACCCTGGTGATGGTGGCGGCGCCGGTGCTGCTTGTCGGCATGGCGATCGGTCTCGTCATCTCGCTGTTCCAGACCCTCACCCAGATTCAGGAGATGACCCTCACCTTCGTGCCGAAGGTGCTGGTGGTGTTCGTCTCCCTGATTCTGCTGCTGCCCTACATGTTCCACGAACTGCAGGTTTTCAGCGAGCATCTGTTCGATCTGATGATCGCGCCGCGATAGGAGCCCCCGATGCTGGAGCAGCTCCTCGCGCTGGACGTCTACCACCTGGGCATGGTGTTTGCGCGCATCAGCGGCGCCTTCCTGGCGCTGCCGGGGTTCGCCGCCTCCTATGTGCAGGTGCGCATCCGCCTGTTCATCGCCATCGGCGTCAGCATCGCCATCCTCCCCCTGGTGATGGACCAGATTCCGCCGATCCCCGGCACCGCGGGCGGCCTCGTCCGCCTCATCGCCTACGAAATCACGGTGGGGGTGTTCGTCGGCGTGCTGGCGCAGATGCTGATTACCGCGCTGCACTTCACCGGCACCGTGGTGGGGCTCACCTCCGGCCTCGCCAACGCTTTCGTCTTCGACCCGGTGAGCGAGTCGCAGGGCGCGCTGATCACCGGTTTCGTCAACCTCGTGGCGCTGGTGCTGATCTTCGTCACCGGCATCCACATGGTGATGCTGGAGGCGGTGGCGGAGACGTTTTCGCTGTTTCCGCCCGGCGGCGTGATTCCCACCGGCGATATCGCCGATTACCTGGCCCATGCGCTGGCGCGCAGCTTCGCCGTCGGGTTGCGCCTGGCTTCGCCGTTCATCGTGTTTTCCATCGTCTTCCAGACCGCGATGGGCGTGACGGCGCGGCTGATGCCGCAGATGAACGTGTTCTTCGTCGGCCTGCCGGCGCAGATTCTGCTGGGGCTGTCGCTGTTGATGCTGGTGCTGCCGACCCTGATGCTGTGGTTCATGGCGCACTACGAGGACAGCCTGCGCGGCCTGTTCGCGCCCGTGGGATAGGGAGAGTTCCGCGCGATGTCGGAAGAAGACGACGCATCAAAAACGGAAGAACCTACGGGGAAACGCCTGGAGAAGGCGCGGGAGGAAGGCAACGTCCCGATTTCCCAGGAAATCAAGAGCCTGATGATGCTGATCGGCGGCATCATCGCGGTGGGGATGTTTGCGCCCAAGATGGCGCGCGATCTTTCCCACCTGCTGCGCCCGTTCATCGCCCGGCCGCACGAGCTGCCCACCGACTTCGAGGGTCTGCGCGGCCTGCTCTCCGGCACGCTGCTCCACGTCGGGCTGATTCTGCTGTTTCCGATCGCGATTCTGGTGGTGCTGGCGTTCCTCTCGGTGGTCGGCCAGGTGGGCTTCGTCTATTCGCCGAAGCGCGCCGCCCCCAGCCTCGACAAGCTCAGCCTGATCAAGGGGCTCAAGCAGTTCTTCTCTGTCCGCCGCCTGGTGGAGCTGGGCAAGAGCCTGGCCAAGCTGGCGCTCGTC
>JBFWJB010000363.1:0-2892 GCA_050253435.1 Rhodospirillaceae bacterium | reverse complement strand
ATCATCAGTTCCTCGCGCAACCGGTACATTCCCGCCGCGCCTTGCAGGTCCTCAACCCTCAGCTCCCGCAGATAGACCTGGAAGCTGTCGACGATGCGCGGCAGCATCGCCTCGATCTTCGGGGTGTCGGCCGCCGAGGCGAGCTCGAGCCGCACCTTGATCTTCATGTGCGAGGCGCGCCGCCCGGCGCCGGGGTTGAGGTTGACCAGCATCTCCGGCAGTTCGTAGAACACCGGCGGCGCGGCCACGCCCTTGGCCTTTTCCGGGGCCGCCTCCTCGCCGTGCTTGCCGCCGCCCAGCATCGCCACGATCGGGTCGGCAAGGCCGGTGAAATAGGCGCCCGCGGCCGCGCCGACGATCAGAAGAAGAGGCAGAACCACCAGAAAAATCAGCTTCTTCTTACCGCGCTTGGGAGGCTCCTGTCCGGCGGCGCCTTCCTCGATGTCTTCTTCGTAGTCTTCGGCCATGCCCGCACCAACCCGCTGCCCGGTTCCGCGCCCGATTCTGGGCCAAGTTTCAACGTACCCGGAATTGATTAAAAAGACGTTGAAACATACCACGCGCGTTTCCGCCGTACACCCCACCCGGCGAAATTTGCCGCCCGCACCCGGCAGCAACGCGTCCGCTGCCGCCCCGGCGGCGCCATGAATTCATATTTTATTATTTGTTTTCAACAAATTGGTCTGTTGGCACGGGGGATGCAACTGGGGTTGCGAATACGTGGCACCGCCGGCAAACGGCGGGCTGAAGACGACAGAAGACGGGATCGATCATGGAAAACGCCGGTTACATCGCGCTCAGTCGCCAGACCGCCCTATGGCGGCAGATGGACCAGATCGCCAACAACATGGCGAACGTCAACACCGCCGGTTTCAAGGGCGAGCAGATGCTGTTCACCGACTACGTGGCGGCGGTGCGCACCGACCGGTCGCTGTTCCGCGACAAGATCGCCTACACCGAGGACTTCGGCACCGTGCGCGACCTCTCCGAGGGCGCGATGCGGAGCACCGGCAACCCGTTCGACGTGGCGATCAAGGGCGACGGCTACTTCACCGTCGAGGCGGAGAACGGCGACCGCTTCTACACCCGCAACGGCCACTTCAAGCTCAACGCCGACGGTCAGTTGGCCACCAGCTCGGGCGAGCTTCTGATCTCGGATACCGACACCCCGGTGGTATTCGCCCCCAACGAAACCGAAATCACCATCGCCCGCGACGGCACTATCTCCACCGAAAACGGCCAGATCGGCCGCCTGCGCCTGGTCAGCTTCGACAACCAGCGGGCGCTCAACAAGGCGGGCGACGGCCTCTACGCCCCGCGCGAGGACCAGACCCCCACGCCGCTTGCCGCGCCGCACCTGGTGCAGGGCATGCTGGAGGGCTCCAACGTCAACCCGGTGGTGGAAATCACCCGGATGATCAACGTTCAGCGCTCCTACGAGCGGACGCAGAAGATGATCGACACCGAACACCAACGCGTGAGCGACGCCATCGAGGCGTACGCCAAGCAGTTCTGAGCTTAGAAAAGGACCACGACGATGCGCGCTCTCAGCATTGCGGCGACCGGGATGCAGGCCCAGCAGACCAACGTCGAAGTGATCTCCAACAACATCGCCAACATGAACACCACGGCGTACTCGCGCCGCCGCGCGGAGTTCAACGACCTGCTCTACCAGAACATGAAGCGCCAGGGCTCGGCCACCTCGGACACCGGCACGGTGGTTCCGGCGGGTATCCAGATCGGGCTTGGCGTGCGCACCGCGGCGGTCTACCGCATCACCGAGCAGGGCAGCCTGACCAGCACCGACAACACGCTGGACCTCGCGATCGAGGGCAAGGGCTACTTCCAGATCACCCTGCCCTCGGGCGACACCGCCTACACCCGCGCCGGTTCGTTCCAGCTCAGCTCCACCGGGCAGATCGTCACCAACGACGGCTACACGGTGCAGCCGGGCATCACCATTCCCACCAACGCCACCTCGGTGACGGTCAACTCCTCGGGCGAGGTGTGGGTGAAGATCGACGGCCAGACGACGCAATCCAACGTCGGCGCGCTGCAGACCGCCACCTTCATCAACGAGGCGGGCCTGGAGGCGATCGGCGACAACCTCTACCTCGAAACCACGGCGTCCGGAACGCCCTCCTCCGGCACCCCGGACACCACCGGCTTCGGCTCGATCCTGCAGGGCTACCTGGAAACCTCGAACGTCAACGTGGTCACCGAAATCACCGACCTGATCAGCGCGCAGCGCGCTTACGAGATGAATTCCAAGGTGGTGCAGACCTCCGACGACATGCTGGCGACGGTCAGCAACATGAAGAGCTGACCGTATACCGGATAGGGGAGACCCGCGATGCAACCCATGGCCTGGCTTTTCGCAAGCACTCTCGCGCTCGCCGCCGCCGCGCTTCCCACGGCTGCGGCGGCTGGCGGCGCACAGGTCGCCGCGGCCGCGACGGAAACCGAGGTCAACAGCCTCAACCCGGTGGTTTCGGTGCGCGGCGCGGCGATCCGCGTCAGCGACATCTTCAACGGGCCGATTCCGCGCGGCGACCGCGCCATCCTCGCCGCGCCGGAGCCGGGCGAGCGCAGCGTGCTGGATGCCGAGCTGCTCTCCCGCATCGCGCGGGCCTACGGTCTTTCGTGGAGGCCGGCCTCCCGCGACATCCGGGTCGTGGTGAAGCGCGACAGCCGCCTGATCTCCCACGCCGACGTGCTCACCGCGCTGCGCGCCGCGCTGGAGGCCGCAGGAGCGCCGCCGGATGCGGACATCCAGACCGCCACCGCCTCGCTCGCCGTCTCCCTGCCCGCCGAGGCGGAGCCGCAGATGGAAATCGGCCAGGTGCAGTACGATCCGCGCACCCACGCGTTTGCCGCCTCGGTGGACATCAC
>JBFWJB010000362.1:0-2906 GCA_050253435.1 Rhodospirillaceae bacterium | reverse complement strand
AAGATGCGCTGGACCGACGTCAAGGCGATGATTCCCTACGTGTTCAGCGGCGCCGCCATCGGCACGGTGATCGGCGCGCTGCCGGGTCTGAACGCCGCGGTGAGCTCGATGCTCAACTACGGTTTCGCCAAGCGCCTGTCGAAGACGCCGGAGCGCTTCGGCAAGGGTTCGCTGCGGGGCGTGGCGGCGGCGGAAGCGGGCAACAACGGCACCGTCGGCCCCACCTTGTGCCCGCTTCTGACCCTGGGCATTCCGGGCAGCGGCACCGCGGCGCTGTTTCTCGGCGCGCTGCTGATCCAGGGGGTGACGCCGGGGCCCACCATCTTCGAGAACTCGGCGGTGGTGGTGTATTCCCTGTTCTGGTCGATCTTCCTGTCGTCGCTGATCATGATCGTGGTGGGCAGGACGGTGATCTATTTCGCCAAGTACATCCCGCTGATCCCGACCCAGGTGATCAACCCCTGCATTATCCTGTTCTGCGCGTCGGGCGCCTTCGCCATCGACGGCGCGATCTCCGACGTGTTCGTCCTGGTGTTCTTCATCACCCTCGGCTACCTGATGAAGCTCGGCCGCTTTCCGGTGATTCCGCTGCTTATCGGCTATCTGCTCGGCAGCCTGCTGGAGACCAACCTGCGGCGCACCCTGCTGATTTCCGGCGGCGACTACTCCGCTTTCGTCACCAGTCCGATCTCCCTGACCTTTCTGGTCGCCACGGCGGTGCTGCTGACCTACGTCATCGGGGCGGGGCTGCGCAGGCGGCGGCGCAACCACCGCGCCGCCTGAGCCGCGGCACCGCCGCGGCCGGACGGGTGCCCTCCTGCCGAGGGCAGGGCCGTTCCGCTCCGGGCATCGTCATGCCGGGATGGGGCGGCAGGGCTTCCTCCTGATTCCGTTTTTTCGCCTTCCTTCCAACAGCGAGACCGCCTGCGCGCGCCGCCTGAATCCGGGCGGCGCGTCGGATCGCTGTTCGCCGGGTTCTCCTGGAGCCCCTTCTGCCGCGGAGGGTGCCATGACTGGATTATGTCAAGACAATATAGAATGATGTGAAAATAGAATTAGCGGCAATCATTAAACGATAATAGCATAAAAGAACAGAGATTAGACACAAGAAAGGTTGTGCGGCTAATCATGTGAAATGAGCTTAATGTGTAATATATCTTCGTCTGTTGTGCGGTCGAGAAGCCAATATGTCAATCTTTGAAGAGTAGTCAGGAGGAAAATGGGCGCTTCTTCAAGGGTGATATTGGCAGGGTGGTGCGATTCCTCCCCTGCGTCCGGTTGGCCATGCGATTCCGCTGCCATGCGTATCACGGGCGCGGGCCATAGGAGGCCGGACGTCCGGGGCGGTCGCGTCCCGGGAGGACTGCGGCCTAGAGTTCCGGGGCTGCGTAAGAACTTCAGTATTGGGAAAGATCATGGGTATCGAAGACAAGGTCATCATCACGGCAGCGCTTACCGGGGCTGTCACCCCTAAAGAGATCAACGAAAACATTCCGCTTACTCCGGAGGAAATCGCCCGGGATGCCTATCGGTGCTGGCGAAGCGGCGCCGCGGTCGTGCACTTGCATATGCGCGACGATGCCGGGCTCGGAACCATGAGCGCCGCCAAGTTCGCCGAGACCATCGCGTTGATCCGGGGCTACGAGGATTGCGACGTCGTCATCAACTGTACTACCTCCGGCGACAACCGGGCCGGAGACGCGGAACGGATGCGGCACGTCGCGACGCTGGACGGCATCGAAATGGCCTCCTACGACGCGGGCTCCTTCAACTGGATGCCGGGCGGAGTCTTCATGAACTCCCCGCAGTTCCTCGGGAAGCTCGGGGAGGTTCTGACCTCGCGGGGGATCAAGCCGGAGATCGAGATTTTCGACGCCGGAATGCTCGGCGTCGCCGACTATTTCATGAAGCAGGGGCAGCTCGCCCGTCCGGGACACTACCAGTTCTGCCTCGGCGTGCTGGGCGGGATGCCTGCGACGGTGGAAAACCTGCTCTACCTGCGCTCCAAGCTCCCCGCCGACGCGACTTGGTCGGCCTTTGGGATCGGCAAGGATCACATGCCGATTCTCTATGCGGCGCTGGCGCTCGGCGGCCATGTCCGCGTGGGGCTGGAGGACAACGTCTATTTCAGCAAGGGCGTGAAGGCCGGCAACGTGCAGCTCGTGGAGCGGGCGGCGCGGGCCGTCGAGGTCTTCGGCAAGAAACCGGCGACCTCCGCCGAGGCGAGGAAGATTCTCGGCCTCAAACCTCTCGCGCGTTGATGCCGGGGATACCTGAAGTGCCGGCCCGGCATGCCGCGGCGGCGAGTATGGAGCAGTTTAGATGAGAGAAGCAGTAATCGTATCCGCGGTGCGCACGCCGGTCGGCCGGTGCGGGGGGCTGCTGGCCCCGGTGCCCGCCCACATTCTGGGCGCTGCTGTGGTGAAGGAGGCGGTGCACCGCGCCGGAGTCGATCCGGAGAGGATCGACGACGTGATTTTCGCCAACTTGATGAACAACGAAATCAACAACATGGGAAGAATGGTCGCGCTCGAGGCGGGGATGCCCGTCTCGGTTCCGGGGATCACCCTGGATCGTCAGTGCGCCGCCTCCCTCAACGCGCTTGCCTACGGCGCGATCCAGATCATGGCCGGCTTCGCGGACGTCATCGTCGCGGGCGGCGTAGAGAGCGATTCTCGGCGCACCTATTCGCTGGAGAAGACCGAAACCGCCTATTCGGTGCAGCCGCCGAAGTTCGTGGACATACACACGGCGCCGGACAGCGTCGGGCACGTGAGCATGGGCATCACCGCCGAGAACGTCGCCAGGAAGTACGGCATCGGCCGCGAAGAGCTCGACCTGTTCTCCGAGCGCAGCCACAGGCTGGCGGCCAAGGCCTGGGATGCGGGAATTTTCGACGCCCAGAT
>JBFWJB010000361.1:0-2947 GCA_050253435.1 Rhodospirillaceae bacterium | reverse complement strand
TGCAGGCTTATCACTTCGGCCTTCACCGCGCTCTCAAGGCGGTGCAGCGGGACTATGCGCAGATCAACACCACCCAGACGATGCTGCAGCGGGAGACCCTGTCGCGCACCTGGGATCACTTCGCCGAGACCCGCGATCCCCGGCTCGGCCTGGCGCTGCTGGGCGCCGACGAGGTGCTGCGCGGTCTGCACGGCGTCTCTGCCGTGGATTATGCCGACGGCGGGCTGCGCGACGGCTTCGGCGTCTATGCGGAGTGGACGGGGGAGGAGATGCACCGTCTGCTGAAGCTGCGATGGGCAGATCCGGAGTTCCGCAACCTGCTGCTGCTGGAGGCGTTGCGCGCCGGACGCGAGGCTCTGGTGGAACGGAACCGGGGAGAGGGCGCATGACCCGGGCGATCATCATCGAATCCTCCCCCGGCGTCCGCCGCCTCGACCCGCTGTCGAGCCGCCCGCGCTCCCTGCTTCCGGTGGGTGGCGGAGACGTTTCGCCGCTGGCGTGGACGCTGCGCGCCCTCGGCGAGCACGGCATTTCCGACGTCACCTACATCGGCGGCTATCATATCGAGAAGGTGATCGAAGCCTTCCCCGAACTCTCCTTCCGCTATCTGCGCGGCTGGGTCGCGGAGGACCGCCTGCGCGGCTGGCTTCTCGGCGGGGCGGAGGATTGCCTGTTCGTGCAGGCCACCACCATCCTCAAACCCGCCGCCCTGCCGCGCATGGCGGGGACGGGCGGGCGCTGCGGCACCTACGCCACCGCCGCCGGACCCTGCCCCGCCGGGGTCTATGCCCTCGACGCGGCAGGCATGACCACCCTGTTCTCCGGGGCGGAAGAGCCGGTGCGCACCCTGCGCGCGCTCGCCGCCGCGCTGGAGCGCGTCGCCGTTTATCCGGTCGACCTGGACGGTCTCGCCGCGCCTGCCTCCGACAAGGAGGGCGTCGCCGCGGTGGTGCTGACCGGCAAGGCGCGTACCCTGGACGGCCTCGCCCCGATGGTGAAGACGGCGCGGGTGCTGGAGCTGGAACGCTTCTCCACCGCGGTGTGGGAAGGCCGCCGGGCGGAGATTCTGGCGCGGCTGCAGGGCCGTTTCGCCGGGCGGGGCGTGGTGGTGCGCAGCAGCACGCTCTCCGAGGACAATTTCACCACCTCCGGCGCCGGGCGCTATCTCTCGCTGCTTGACGTTCCGGCGGACGATGCAGCCGCGCTTGCCGCGGCGGTGGACCGGGTGATCGCCAGCTTCGGCGAGAACGGCCGGAGCGTGCAGGCCGGTGACGAGGTGCTGGTGCAGCCCTTCGTCGGCGATCTTGCCGCCTGCGGCGTGCTGCTTACCCGCGACCCGCAGCACGGTTCGCCCTATTTCGTGCTCAACGTCGATGCGCTGAGTGGCCGCTCCGACGTCGTCACCTCCGGCGGCGCCGGGGAGATCGAGACCGCCTATTTCTCCTGGAGCGCCGAAAACCGCACCGGCCTGGAGCGCACCACAGCCCGCGTTCTCGACACGGCGCGGGAGCTGATGCGGCTGTCCTGCTTCGATTCCCTCGATATCGAGTTCGGCCTCGACGCGGCGGGGGCCTGCTATCTCTTCCAGGTGCGGCCGCTTACCTGCGTCGAGCCGCTCTCCGTCGACGACGACGGAGACATGCTCGACGTGATCGATCACGTGCATGCCTTCGCGGCGGAGGCCGCCGGACCCACCCCCGGCGTGCTCGGGAGGCGCGGCCTGTTCAGCAATATGTCGGACTGGAACCCGGCGGAAATGATCGGCGCCTGTCCGCGGCCGCTTGCGCTGTCGCTTTACCAGACGCTGATCGGCGACCGCGCCTGGGCGGCGGCGCGGGCGCGCATCGGCTACCGCGACATGGGCGCGACGCCCTTGATCCTCTCCCTCGGCGGACGCGCCTATGTGGACATCCGCGCCAGCCTCAACTCCTTCCTTCCCGCGGGCCTCCCCGACACGGTGGGGGAGCGCTGGGTGGAGGCCTGTGTGGCGCGTCTCGCCGCCGACCCGCCGCTGCACGACAAGATCGAGTTCGACCTTACCGCCACCTGCATGACCCCGGACTGGGAGCGCCCCGCCGCCTGGCTCGCCGCGGCGGGACTCTCCGCCGCCGAGCGCGCCGACTTTGCCGCCCGCCTCGCCCGCCTCACCGCCGACATGGTGTGCGGCCGAGTCGAGCCGATCGCCCGCCAGGAGGCGGCGCTGGCCGCCCTCGCGGCGCGACGGCAAGGCCTTCTCGCGGCGCATTCCGAAAGTCTCGCCGGCTATGGGCGGCGCCTGCGTCCCCTGGTTCTCGACTGTATCGAGCTGGGCCTGGTGCCGTTCTCCATCGCCGCGCGCTATGCCTTCGTCGCGATGAGCCTGCTCAAGGGGCTGCGCGCCGTGGGCGCGATCGGCCCGGATCTTTACGACGCCTTCCTGCTGGCGGTGCCCACCGTCTCCGGCGAGATGTCGCGGGACACCGAGCGTCTGGCGCGCGGCGAGGCGACGCTTGCGGAGATGACGGCGCGCTACGGCCACCTGCGGCCCAGTTCCTACGACATCACCTCGCGCAACTACGCCTCCGCGCCGGAGCGCTATTTCCGCGCCGACCGCGCCGCCGCGCCCGCCGCAGCGGCGAAGGCGGCCCCGGCGGACCTGCTGCGGCCCGCCGCGCCGCAGATCGAGGCGGCGCTCGCCGCCGTCGGCCTGGATGTCGATACGCCCACCCTGGCGCGCTTCATGGCGTCGTCGATCGCCGGGCGCGAGCGCCTGAAGTTCGAATTCATGAAGAGCGTCGACGCCATTCTCGAAACCATAGCGGCGCTCGGAGCCGGCCTCGGCCTGGCGCGGGAAGAGCTTTCCTTCGCGCCGCTGTGCGAGTTTCTCGGTCTGGAGCGCGACAGCGCCTCGCAGGCCCTGGCGAGCCACCTGCGCCGCCTCCCCGGCCAGAACGAGAAGCGCTGGCTG
>JBFWJB010000360.1:0-2952 GCA_050253435.1 Rhodospirillaceae bacterium | reverse complement strand
CACCACCTCGCGCCGCACGGCACCGCCGGGTTTGTCATGGCCAACGGCTCGCTCACCAGCAACACCTCCGGCGAGGGCGAGATCCGCCGGGCCATCATCGAGGCGGACCTGGTCGATTGCAACATCTCCCTGCCCGGTCAACTGTTCTACACCACGCAGATACCGGCCTGCCTGTGGTTCCTCACGCGCAGCAAGGATGCCCGCAAGATCAACGGCAAGACCCTCCGTGCCCGTCACGGCGAGACGCTGTTCATCGACGCCCGCAAGATGGGCCGCCTCACCGACCGCACCCATCGGGAACTGACCGACGAGGAGATCGCCCGCATCGCCGGGACCTACCACGCCTGGCGCGGCGAAGGCGACGCCGGCAAGTACGAAGACGTGCCGGGCTTCTGCAAGAGCGCCACGCTCAAGGATATCGCCGCCCACGGCTACGTCCTGACCCCCGGTCGCTACGTCGGGGCGGAGGTGGCCGAAGATGACGACGAGCCGTTCGAGGAGAAGATGAAGCGGCTGACGGCCGAACTCTACCAGCAGACGGCTGAGGCGCAGGAACTGGACGAGCGAATCCGGCGGAACCTTCAAGCCCTGGGATTCGGGGGGCATCAGCCGTGACGCCCGAAGAGTTGCAGCGCCTCATCGCCGGGGGCGAATCGCTCGATGTGGAGTTCAAAGGGGAGGAACGTTCGCCCCTGACGGATGATGACCTGGTCGAGCCGCGGGGAGAGCGCAAGGGCCGCACCTGGCACCTCTCCGCTGCCACCTACCGACGCCTCGGGGAGGAAGCCGCCTACGTCCGCCAGCGAGGCTTCGAACCCCTTCAGCAGGAACAGATGGTTCTGCAATACGTGGCCAAGCACGGACGGATTACGCGAAGGGAGGCCGCTGAACTGTGTCAACTCGGGCCCTACCAGGCTTATCATCTTCTCAAGTCACTGGAAGAACGCGGAATGCTTGTTGCGCGGGGCCAGAAGAAAGGCCGGTATTATGAGCGGGGCACGTAATATAACGGCGCGCCGTAATCTGATAACGGCCAGCACGAATAATACGAGCGGAAATCGGCCGGGCGCTGGCGCAACTCCTTCATCTGCCATGCTTTGTGCCATTACCGGGCTCTTGCGCGACGTGCGGCTATTCGCCGGGTGCCCTGTCGCGCCGGTCGAGGCGCAGCAACCGGATGTAGCCATCCGCCGTAAACTGGAGACACTAGGGTATGGGGAGTGATACCTGGCCCAAGATGCCGTTTACCAAGGCCGTGGTGGTCAATCCGCCGGTGCCTCTTAAGAAGGGCAAAGTCTATCCCTTCGTGGACATGGCGAGCGTCAATCCCGCCGCCCGGAGCGTCCAGGAATCGGAACATCGGGAATTCACGGGCGGCGGCTCGCGCTTCGTGCCCGGCGATACGCTGATGGCCCGAATCACTCCCTGCCTTGAGAATGGCAAGATCGCGCGCTTCCGCCCCACCGATGCAGCCAGTGCTGGGTTCGGATCGACCGAGTTCATCGTTATTCGTGGACGTGACGGTCTGACGGACAACGACTTCGCCTACTACCTGACCAAGTGGGACGAGTTCCGGCAATTCGCCGTCTCGCAGATGGCCGGGACATCCGGTCGGCAGCGGGTTCCTGCGGAGTCATTGGCGCACTTCACCGTTGCGGTTCCGCCTCTTCCCGTTCAGCGGCGGATTGCGGCTATCCTCGGGGCACTGGACGACAAGATCGAATTGAACCGGCGGATGAGCCGGACGCTGGAGGAGATGGCGCGGGCGCTGTTCAAGTCGTGGTTCGTGGACTTCGAGCCCGTGCGGGCGAAGATGGAGGGCCGCTGGAAGAAGGGACAATCCCTGCCCGGCCTGCCCGCCGACCTCTACGACCTCTTCCCCGACCGCCTGGTGGACTCCGAACTCGGCGAGATTCCAGCGGGATGGAAAGCAGGTACGGTCGGCGACGAGCTCATAGAACTCGTGTCAGGCGCGCGCCCCAAGGGCGGGGCGGTTGATAACGGCGTGCCAAGCATAGGGGCTGAGAACGTCATTGGGCTCGGGCGTTACGACTATTCCAAGGAGAAGTTTGTACCCTCGGGATTTTTCGAACGGCTAAAGTTGAAGGGCGCAGATGTTCGGCCCGGCGATGTACTCCTCTACAAAGACGGCGCCCAAATCGGGCGAAAGGCCTTCTTCGATCGCGGCTTTCCCCACCGCGAGTGTGTGATCAACGAGCACGTCTTCATTTTGAGGTGTGCCACGTCCTTGATGCAACGATACTTGTTCTTCTGGCTCGACCTGCCCTGGATGACGAGCGAAATCGTAGCACTGAATTCGAATTCGGCTCAACCGGGCATCAACCAGGCTGGCGTTCGCAAGCTCCCTCTGCTACGGCCGACCGCGGGAATCGTCAATGCCTTTGACCGGCTGGTCGCCCCACTAACCGACAGTATCTTTGAGCGGTGCCTTGAATCCCGCACTCTCGCCGCCATTCGCGACGCGCTGCTGCCGAAACTCCTGAGCGGCGAGATAGACGTTTCCACTCTCGAAGGCCTGATAGACGAACCCGCGTCTGTCAGCACATGGTAGTTTGCCTCTTGCCCGCGAAGATTACCAGCGGCCGACGGGGCAGCGAGGGCGGGTGGTCGAGGGGTCGGCACAGCCGCAGATGCGGCACTTGATGGAGCCGTCTGGGCGAGCAGTAGATTCGGTACACCCCCGGCAGATGGACCGGCGATGGGCCACCCGCTCCTCCTTTAGCAGCAGACGGGCAAAATCATGCGGAAAAGGCCGCGCCGCGCGCGCACCCGGTGGAGCGGGGGCCGGGCGGGAGCGCCGCGCGCGGCGGGCGTGATCGCTGCTGTCAGGCGTGATCGCTCAGGACGTTCACGCCGAGGACGGCGACGCGCCGGTCGATGACGGCGTTATGCGCTGCTTTGGCCGCCCTCGCGACCTCGACGGCGCCGGTG
>JBFWJB010000359.1:0-2976 GCA_050253435.1 Rhodospirillaceae bacterium | reverse complement strand
GAAACGTGACCGTGTCTGAGTCCGGAACGACCCCGACTTGCGACGAGCCCGATGCGATGCGCCTCCTCCTGGTGGACGACGACGAGGTCGACCGCAAGGCGATCCTGCGCGCCCTGCGGCAGTGGAACTGTCCGCATGAGGTCACCGAGGCGGCGACCGCCGACGAGGCGTTGCAGGCCTTCGCCCGCGGCAGCTTCGATGCGGTGCTTCTGGACTATCGCCTGCCGGATATGGACGGCCTCGAAGTGCTGCGGCGGATGAACTCGCGCCGCCTCGGCTCCACCGCGATCCTGATGCTCACCGGCATGGACAACGATGAACTCGCCACCCAGTGCATCGAGGCGGGAGCCCAGGACTTTCTGTTGAAGCAGGAGGTCTCCCCCCGGCACCTGCAACGCGCCGTCACCCACGCGCGGATGCGCCACCGCATCGAGCTCGCCCTGGTGGAAAGCCACGAACGCCTGCGCGAACTCGCCGAGCAGGACCCGCTCACCGGACTGGCCAACCGCTATTTCTTCGACCAGAGCCTGCGTGCGGCGATCCCGCGGACGCGGCGCTACGGCCTCAATCTTGCGCTCCTTTTGCTCGATATCGACAACTTCAAGCTGGTCAACGACAGCCACGGCCATGATGTCGGCGACCAGCTTTTGCGCATCGTCGCCCAGCGGCTGATCGAGGTCACCCGCGAGGGCGACATCCTCTGCCGCCTCGGCGGCGACGAATTCGCCATTCTCGCCTTCCAGATCGGCCACGACGACAGCATCCACCTGTTGTCGCAGCGCCTGCTGGCGGCGATGGCGGCCCCGGTGGAGATCAACGGCGCGGCGCTGCCCGCCACCGTCAGCATCGGCATCGCGATTTCTCCCGACAACACGTCCGACGCCGACGAGCTGTTCAAGTGCGCCGACCTTGCGATGTACCGGGCGAAGCGCGACGGACGCAACCAGGCGCACTACTTCTCCGAGGACCTGCACCGCCAGGTGATGCGCCGCGTGCAGACCGAACGCGACCTGCGCAAGGCGCTTTCCCGCGGCGAACTCGAGGTGTTCTACCAGCCGCAGATCGACGTCATCGACGGCGGCATCTGCGGCGCCGAGGCGCTGGTGCGCTGGCGGCATCCGGAGCGCGGGCTGCTCGGCCCCGGCGAGTTCCTCGACGTGGCGGAGGATACCGGACTGATCGAGCCTCTCGGGCTCTGGGTGCTGGAGGCCGCCTGCGCCGACGTGGCGGGGGGCAGCCTCGACTGCGGCGTGCCGTTCCGCGTTGCGGTCAATCTGTCGGCGCGGCAACTCCAGGCGAGCGGCCTGGTGAGCGCGGTGCGCGGCGTGCTCGATCGCTCCGGCCTGCCGCCCGCGCGCCTGGAGCTGGAGATCACCGAAAGCACCCTGATCGCCGACATGGACAGCAGCATGCAGATTCTCGAGGAGATATCCGCCCTCGGCGTCGATATCGTGCTCGACGACTTCGGCACCGGGTATTCCTCGCTCAGCTACCTCAAACGTCTGCCGATTTCGACACTCAAGGTGGACAAGTCGTTTCTTTCTCAGGTACCGGAGGGAGAGAAGGATAAACGCCTGCTCGAAGCGCTGATCCACATGGCGCGCGCCATGGGGTTCCGCGTCATCGTCGAAGGCGTGGAGCGCGCGGAGCAGGCGGATGTCTGCCGCGCCTTCGGCGCGGACGCGATGCAGGGCTTTTTCTTCGCGCGGCCGATGCCGCGGGAGGATATGGCGGCGCGCCTGCGCGGCGTGGCGACCGTCTAGAAAAACGTCTGACGCGATAACGCCCCGGCCTCCGATCGGGCCGGGGTGCGTACAGTCGTGTTCATTCTGTGCTTCCCGCGTGGCGTGTAGAAGGTTATTCTACTTCGGGGCGATGCTCAAAATACGGGGAAGACGTTTTGGGCGTTATACCAAGTTCCATAGGTTCTTCTCGGGGAACTATCGGAAGAACCGGGCGGGGGATACATATTTAAAACGGCTCTAGGATTTTCCCCGCTTAACAAGTGCGTGTTACGTCACTCAGGAAACCAGGGGAGATATCATGAAAAATATCATTCGCGGAGCTTTCGTCGTTTTGGCCGTGGTTTTCGGCATCGGTCTGACCGCCCCGGCCCAGGCGGCGGATTTCGCCACCCCGGCGGAAGCTCAGGCGATGCTCGACAAGGCGGTCGCCTACGTGAAGGCGAACGGCGTGGAAAAGGCCGCGGCCGCTTTCATGGACCCGAAGGGCGGATTCCGCGACCGCGACCTCTATGTCAGCATGTCGCGCATGTCCGACGGCGTGCGCCTGGCGCATGTGAACCCGAAGGCGGTGGGCAAGTCTCTCTACGGCTCCACCGACGTGGACGGCAAGCCCTACGGCGATGAGATGATGGAACTCGCCTCCACCAAGGGCAAGGGCGTCGTCAACTACCGCTTCCCGAACCCGGTGACCAAGCAGCCGATGGATAAGGTGAGCTATGTCGAGAAGGTCGGCGACGTGGTTCTCCTGGTCGGCGCCTACAAATAGCAATCCGCAGGACATCGTTTTCGGACTGCCGGTCCTGGGGCCGGCAGTCCGAATCCAGCAAAGCGAAAAACTGGTAGGGGGAACGCCATGTCCAAGCGTCCGAAGGCCGCAGGCTTGCCAATTTCCGGCATCGGGGGGCGAATTTATCTCGGTTTTGCACCAATCCTGGTGCTGTTGATGGTGGTCGCGGGGGCCGGTCTCACCTCTCTGTCCTCGGTCACCGGCAACATGATGCAGATTTCGCAGGCGAGCCAGCGCATGGAGAGCATCTCGACCCTGGAACGCAATATCCTGAGCTTCCAGGCGATGATGACGGTCTATCTGCAGCACGGCAGCCTGTTCGTTCTCGACGAGGTGAACAAGACCCTGAAAACCGCGAAGGAAGGCGCCTTGGGGCTGCTGTCCAGCAAGGATGCGGGGCTCGCCGCGGCGGGCGGCGAAGTGGGCAAGCACATCGAGGTGCTG
>JBFWJB010000358.1:0-2977 GCA_050253435.1 Rhodospirillaceae bacterium | reverse complement strand
CGGCGGCGAGCGCCTTGGTTCGGGCGGCGGCGGTATCAAGCGCTTTCGCCTGCCGCATCGCCGCCTCGCGCGCCGCGTCCAGGTCGCGCCGCAGGCGGCGCTGGTCGGCGGCAAGGGTGCGGGTGGCAACGCCCGCCTCGGCGAGCCGCGCGCGCATCGTCGCGGTATCGCGCGCGTTGGCCTCCTGCGCCGTGCGCAGCCGCTCCACCTCCTTCCCCGCACGGGCGAATTCGGCGCGGGCCTTCTTGGTGCCGCCGTCCGCTGCTTCGAGGGCGAGCGCCAGTCCCCGCGCCTTTTCCTGCGCGGCGGCAAGGGCGGCGGCGTTCGCCTGAGCCTCGCGCTTCAGCCGGGCGAAGGCCTGGACGTTGGCTTGCGCCTGTTCGAGCTTCTTCACGCCATCGGCGGCGGATTTCATCGCCTCACGCATCTTGTCGGTGCTTTGCTTGGCACGCTTGAAGGGGGCGGAGATGCGCTCCGCCGCCTCCATCAGGATTTTGATTTTCAGATCGGCCATCGGTCAGCCCCGTTGCGCGTCGCGGATGGCCTCGGCCTCCGCCTCAAGGGTTTCCACGGCAAGGCGGTAAGCCTCGCCGTAAGCTTCGAGGGTCATGGTGTCGAACTCGCGCCACCGGAACGCGCCGGGGAACGCCTTCGCCATCATGCCCCAGGCGTCGAGGGCGTCGTCTGGGAGGGCAGCGACGCCTCGAAAAAAACCAGCACCGCCACGCCGATGTCCACGATGTCGGCCGGGTCGAGGTCGTTGAGCAGGGCCTTGGGGATCGGCGTCAGGGTGGTGCGCAGCACCACGGCGCCGATGGTGTTGACGTCGAGCGCCATCAACTCGGAGAGCTTGAGCCCGCGCAGGTCGCCGCCGGTCGGGCGGCGGAGGGTGAGTTCGGGAACTCGTGCGGTCGCCGAAGGCGAGCGGCACGGAAAGCGGAACGGTGACGGTCTGCATGATCGGGGGTCCTGTCGGAAAAGGGGGGAGCCCCGGCCCTGGGGCGGGCCGGGGGCGGGGTCAGGCGGTGATGCCGAGGGATTTCATCACGGCGGCGGAGAGGTCGGTGCCGCCGACGCTTTCCTTGCCGCCTATCAGGTCGAGTTCGATCAGCACTTCGCCGTTGGGCTGTAGCGGAAGTAGGTGAGCGGCATTTTCACCTTGAGCTTGCCGTTCTCCTTCTTCTTCGCGGTGCCGGGGTCGATCTCCTCGAACCGGCCGCGCACCGAGATTTCCACGGCGTCGGTACCGCCGCCATCCTGGGAGACGAGCGAGCCGAGGAAGCGCGCGCCGATGCCGCTGGCGTTGGCGTTGCCCCACAGCTTGAGGATTTCCGGGTTGTACTCGGCGATGGTGACTTCGAGCGTGAGCGCATCCATGCCGAAGTCGAGCTTGACCGGCCCGAGCATGCCGCCCGCCTGATAATCCTCCATCTGGCGGGTGAGCTTGGGCAGAACGATTTCCTCGGCGAGGCCCGCATAGCCCACGCCGTCGATGTACTGAGTGAAGTCGTAGAGAACGCGCGGAAGCATGAAATGCGCGGCCTCCGGCATGGCGACGTGGATCTCAAACGCGGCACGACACGAAGACGTGCGGTTTACCCTCAACCGCTACGGCCACCTCTGGCCGGATGTTGCAAAGGCCGAGGAGATCGTCTCGGCCGCGGAGCGGTTTCTCGCCTCCGATTGAGCCCCGCCATGTACCATCCATGTACCATGGAGAATACGGAATTCATGGGAGTTCGTCGTAACCCATTGAATTCTATGGGACGTGATTTTGCCCACCAGTGCGGCAGAACAAACAATAAACCCCTGCTATCGGGTTGACGAAGCAGGGGTTTTCGTGGTGTCCCCGGCGTGATTCGAACACGCGGCCCCCGGATTAGGAATCCGATGCTCTATCCTGCTGAGCTACGGGGACTTGGGCGGGTTATACCGCGAAAGCGGTGGGGATCAAAGCGCGAAAGCCCGCACCGGGGAGATCCCGGCGAGGCCGTCGAAGTTGCGGGCGAAGGCATCGGCGTAGCGCACCATCCCGGCGCGGGTGCCGGGCTCGAACGCCGAATGCCCGGCGTCGGGCACGATCGTCATCGACGCGCCCGGCCACGCCTGCACCAGGCGATGGGCGGTGCGGATCGGACAAACCACGTCGTAGCGCCCCTGCACCACCGCAAGCGGCAGATGCGCCACCTTCGGCACCCCGGCGAGAAGCTGGCCGGGCACGAGAAAACCCTGATGGCGCATGTAGTGGACCTCGAGCCGCGCCAGCGCCACCACGTCGCCGTCCACCACCTCGGGGGTGCGCCACCAGACGTCGCCGTCGCGCGGGCCTTGGAGGCTGGAGCAGGCGTGCTCGTAGGCGTTCCACACGTGCGCCGCCGGGCCGTGGATGCGCGGATCCGGATCTTCGAGGCGGCGGGCGTAGGCGGCAAGCGGATCGGCCCGTTCGTCCGGCGGCAGGAAGCCGCGCCAGCGCGCCTCCGCCTCGGGGAAGAAGCGGCCCATGCCGGTGAGGAACCAGTCGACCTCCTCCGCGCCGAACAGGAACACCCCGCGCAGGATGAACCCCAGGCAGCGGTCCGGATGGGTCTGGCCGTAAGCGAGCGCGAGGGTGGTGCCCCAGCTTCCGCCCGCCACCAGCCACGCGGGGATGTCGAGATAGCGGCGCAGCGCCTCGATATCGGCGATCAGGTCCCAGGTGGTATTGGCTCGGGTTTCGCCGATCGGCGCGGACCGGCCGCAGCCGCGCTGATCGAACAGCACGATACGGTAGCGGTCGGGATCGTAGAAGCGGCGGTGCGCGGGCAGGCAGCCGGAGCCGGGGCCGCCGTGGAAGTAGACCACCGGGATGCCGCCGGGCGCCCCGCACTGTTCCCAGTAGATGCGGTGCCCTTCGCCCACCGCGAGCATGCCCGAGGCGAACGGCGCGATCGGCGGATAGAGATCGGCGGCGTGGACGGTATCCAACCTCGGCCTCCCG
>JBFWJB010000357.1:0-3017 GCA_050253435.1 Rhodospirillaceae bacterium | reverse complement strand
GTCGGAGGCGATGTCCTCCGAATAGCCGGACATCAGCACCACGCGGATAGCCGGGTATTCCTGCCGCACCAGGCGGGCCAGCGTCGCGCCGTCCATGCCCGGCATCACCATGTCGGTGATCAGCACGTCCACCTCGTCGTGGTCCTGGAGAATGCCGATCGCCTGCTCGCCGTCGGCAGCCTCCAGCACCGTGTAGCCCTTGGCGGACAGCGCGCGCGCGCCGAACACCCGCACCGCGTCCTCATCCTCGACGATCAGCACCGCCTTGCCCTGCGGCAGGGCGATGGCGCGATCGGGAGCCGCCTCTTCCGGCGGCGTCGCCGCGGCGGCGCGGGCCCGCACCGCCGCCTCGTCGAAGCGCGGCAGGTAGATGGTGAAGGTGGCGCCCTCGCCCTTCTTGCTTTCCACCGTCACCGTACCTTCTGTCTGGCGCACGATGCCGTAGACGGTGGACAGCCCGAGCCCGGTGCCCGCCGCCGCCGAGCCCGCCTTGGTGGAGAAGAACGGCTCGAAGATGCGGCCGAGGTCTTCCTTGGCGATGCCGGTGCCGGTGTCGGAAACCCGGATCACCGCGTAGTGGCCGGGGGCCACGGTCTCGGTGCCGACCTTCAAAGGCTCGGTGAGATGGCCCGCCTCGGTGCGGATGGAGAGCCTGCCGCCGCCGACCATGGCGTCGCGCGCATTCACCGCGAGGTTGAGGATCACCTGGTCGAACTGGCCGGGATCGACCCGCACGTAGCCGACGTCGCGGCCGTGCACCAGTTCGAACTCGATGGTCTCGCCCAAGAGGCGGCGCAGCAGGTGGGAGAGTTCGGCCAGCGCATCCGGCACGCGGACGAAGCGCGGCAACAGCGGCTGGCGGCGCGAAAACGCCAGCAGCTGCCGCACCAGATTGGCGGCGCGGTTGGCGTTCTGCTTGATCTGCATGATGTCGGTGAACGAGGCGCTGCCCGGCCCGTGGCGCTGCAGCAGGAGATCGCAGAAGCCGATCATCGCGGTGAGCAGGTTGTTGAAGTCGTGCGCCACGCCGCCCGCAAGCTGGCCCATCGCCTGCATCTTCTGCGCCTGGGCGGTCTGCATCTGCAGCACCCGGCGGTCGGTGGTGTCCACCACGTGGACGAGCAGGCGGGCCGGAACCTCCGCGCCCTCGGCGGCGTCGCCCGGCAGGGTGCGCATGTGGATCATCGCGGTGAGGTCGCGCGGGCTGTCGAGGCGCACCTCCATCGGCGCGACGGAGAGGCCCGCGGCGGCGCGGGCGAACACCGCGGCGACCTCGTCGCGCATCGCGGGCTCGACGATCTCGCCGAGCGCCAGGCCGATCAGGTCGTCGCGGGCGCGCCCCAGCATGCCCGCCAGGGTCTCGTTGGCCTCCGCCAGCATCGGGTAGGGCAGGCCCGCCACGTCCACCACCGCGATGCCCACCGGCGCCTCGTCGAACACCAGGCGGCCGAACGGCCCGGCGGCGTTGCCGCCCGGCTCCGCCGCGGCGTCGGCGGCGTCGCGCACCACCACGGCGCGGGTCAGCGTCTCGCCGTTTTCGTCATAGAGCGATTGCACCAGAAGCGCGGGCACCCCCACGCCGCGCGCGCCGCGCAGGCGCACCAGGCCGCGCCACGCGCCGTCCACCTCGGGCCGCGCCGAACCCTCGGCGAGGATGGCGGCGAACGGCGCGCCGAGCAGCGCATCCGGCGTCGCGCCCAGCCACTCGGCAAGCGCCAGGTTGACGTAGCGGAAGTTCTGCGCCGCATCGAGGGCGTAGACCCCGACCGGCAGGAAATCCAGGAAGTCGCTGAGAGTCTCGCGCTCCGCCTTGAGCACGTTCTCCACGGCGCGGCGCGCCGAAATGTCGGAGGCGATGAGCAGCCGCGCGCCCGCCGGGCGCGGCAGGGCGCGCACCTCGATGCGCAGCCAGTCGCGGCCGCCCAGGCGCTCGTCCCGCGCCGGGCGGGGGGAGAGCTCCTGCGCGTCGTCGAGCCCGGCCTGATAGGCGCCGCGCAGGCGGTCCAGCGCCTCGCGCTCCGCCTCGGTGTCGGAAAGCCGCGCCTCGAGCGCGGCGAGCGGATCGGCGACGCCCCAGAAGCGCCGCCCCTCGGCATTGGCGACGATGGTGCGGCCGTTGGCGTCGACGATGCGCACCGCCCGTTTGTCGCGCGCGAGAAAGGCGTCCAGCGCCTCGGTGCGGGAAAGCAGCACCTGCCACACCGAGGCCTCGCGCAACATCAGAAGCGCGCCCGCGAGCCCCAGGCCCGCGCCCGCCGCCATCGCCCATGTCGAAACGCCGCCGCCGCCCGCGCTGCCGAGGATCACCCCGAAGCCGAGCACCACGATCAGCGCGCCCCAGGTGCTGAAACCCTTCATCTTTCCCCCGGCGATGCCGCCGCTGGTGTTGCCGCGCCTCGAAGCATGTCAGGCCGCACCCCGCCTGTCAGCGCTTTTTCTTCAGCTTCATCACGTAGCTGATGATCTCCGCCACCGGGCGGTAGTGCTCGGGCGGGATGAACTGGTCCACCTCGACGCTGGCGTAGAGCGCGCGGGCGAGCGGCGGGTTCTCGACGATCGGCACGTCGTTCTCCTCCGCCAGCTCGCGGATGCGCTTGGCGAGGAAGTCCACGCCCTTGGCCACCACCTTGGGGGCGGCCATGTCCTCCATCTTGTAGGAAAGCGCCACGGCGAAGTGGGTGGGGTTGGTGATCACCACGTCGGCCTTCGGCACCGCGGCCATCATCCGCTTGCGGAAGCGCTCCATGCGGATGGAGCGGATGCGCGACTTGATCTGCGGGTCGCCTTCGGACTGCTTGTGCTCGTCCTTGACCTCCTGCTTGGTCATTTTCAGCTTCTTGTGGGTCTGGTAGCGCACGAAGAACATGTCGGCGAAGGCCACCGTCAGCATCACGCCGAGCACCGTGGCGATGATGATCATGATGATGACCCGCACCTCCAGCAGCATCGCCACCGTCTCCATCTCCGGCAGGCGGAGAATCCAGTCGAGCTGCGGCCACACCACGAAGCCGAGCGCG
>JBFWJB010000356.1:0-3057 GCA_050253435.1 Rhodospirillaceae bacterium | reverse complement strand
CGGGCGAGCTCGGCGCGGTCGCCGCTCTCCCGCCCTTCGGCGAAGTGCGCGGAGAACACCGCGGCGGCCACCTCGGTCTGCCTGCCGACGCGGTGCGCCAGGCGGATCAGGATGTGCGCGTCGAGCGTCGGCGGCTCGCGGCGGATCGCGCCGAAATCGAAGGGAATGCCAACGGAATTCCCGATCTCGGTGAGCGAGGCGAGCAGGCGCTTGGCGCGCTGCGCGCCGCCGAATTTACGCTCCACGTAGACGGAGAAATCCACCCCCGTATCCGGCAGGTCGGGATTGAGGAAATAGGGCCGCCAGAGAACCGCGGGCTTGAGCGCCGGGCGCAGCGCCAAAGCCTGGGCAAGGCGGCGCTCGCCGATGAAGCACCAGGGGCAGATCGCATCGAAGTGAATGGCGATGCGCATCGGCGTCGCGCTTAGCTGAGGTTGGCCCGGGCACGCATCAGGATGCCCTCGGCGGTGTCGCCCGGCTCCATCCCCGCAACGCCGACCAGCGGCCAGATCTTCACCGGGCGGTAGACGTCCGGCACCGCGAAGTCGGTGAAGGTGAGCACTCCGGCGATGCGGTTCATCACGAACTGCGCCTCGGAGGGCAGGGTGTCGGGCAGGACCACGACGAAATCGGAATCGCTCAGCCGCGCCGCCAGGTCTTCGACGCGGATCAGCCGCGACAGCCACCGCCCCAGTTGCTCGGAAAGGATCTGGCAGGCGGTTTCTCCCGCCTCCTCGCGCAGGGAGATCGCCTCCGGCAGGTGCAGGTGCACCACGCTCAGCGCGCGGTCGCGCTCCACGGCGATGGAAAGGCGGGAAGAAAGATAGGGGACAAGGAAGCCTTCCGTATAGACCGCCTGGCGGGGATGTCCGGTCGCCTCGGTGAGGGTGCGGCGCAGCGCGTCGCGCACCGCGTTGCGGCGCGTCTGCAGTTGGATCAGGGCCTCCGCCTCGCGCTGCAAAAGGGCGTCGCCGCCTTCTTCCGGCAGGACTCGGCTGGCGCCGGAGCGGTAGAGATCGCGGCAGTCCTCCGGCGTGATCCCGGGCATGCGCACCAGGAAAGGCAGGTTGAACAGGCGCGGGTTGTCGCGCATGTCGCGGCAGAAGGCGACGATGTCCTCGATCATGCCGCCGGGCGCATCGATGATCGCCACGTCGAAGAAGCCGGGGCCGGTAATGATGGTTTCCGCCTCCGCCGTGGAGGTGGCGGTTTCCCACAGCACGTCGCCGCTCAGGAAGTTCTGCGGCAGGGTCTGCGGCGGGTTGAGCGACAGATAGAGGGCGCGCACCGTGCCGAAGGCGGCGGGCATGGCGTCGAGCCGGGGCAGGGCGGCCTTGTCGCCGGCGCGCAGGCGCAGCTCGGCGAGCATGGTGGACAGGCGGAACAGCGGCTGCAGCCGGAACACCATGGCGTCGGCGTCGAGGTTGACCGGAAGCACGTCGTCGAAGCGCAGGTCCGCCGCGCCGCGCCAGCCGGGCGCGGCGGCCATGTCCAGCGCCACGGGAATGCCGGCGGTTCCGGCGTGGGCGCGCATCGCCTGCAGGACTTCGGCGGAGAAGCCGGCGTCGGCGTTTTCGCCGACCAGCACCACATCGGGCGGGAAGGCGAGCATCGCGTCGAGCGCGCTCGCCACGTCGGCGTAGATGCCGACGCGATGGCGCGCATGTTCGAAAAACGCCCCTATGTGCCTCGCGCGGCTGCGGTCCTGAGAGACGATGCAGAGGCTGCCGATGTTGGTCATGATTTCCGGTCGTTGTTGCGGGCGTGCGTAACTCAGCGGGGTACGCGGGATACTACGCCAAGACGTCCCTCGATACCAAGTTCCCATGATACCGCGAGTAGAGCAAAGTTCTCCGGAGAATTTCCGGTTTTCCGAATATGCGCAAGAGCACGGTTTCGCCATAACATTTCTATCATAAAATTTTCTTCTGCGGGAAAACGACAGCCCGGCGTTTTTTGGCCGAAGGTGCGATCCATCGCGGACTGCGGGGTGGATTCATGACGGCCATACGGGTTTCCGACCTAACCAAGACGTTCGGCAAAGGGCCGGGCGGGCGCGGCGGCTCCCGCCGCGCTCTGGACGGCATTTCGCTGTCCATCGCCCGCGGCGAGATGGTGGCGCTGATCGGCGCTTCCGGCTCCGGCAAATCCACGCTGATCCGCCATGTCAGCGGCCTGCTCGTCGCCGACCGCGGCAAGATCGGCAAAAGCTCCGAGGTTGCGGTCAACGGCAGCCCGGTGCAGGTGAACGGGCGTCTCTCCCACGATGTGCGCCGCCTGCGCGCCGACGTGGCGGTGATCTTCCAGCAATTCAATCTGGTCGGGCGGTTGTCGCTGCTCGAAAACGTGCTGCTCGGCGGCCTCGGCCGCATCGGCTTCTGGCGTGGCTCGCTCGGCCGCTTCAGCCGCGCCGAGAAGATGGCCGCGATGGAGGCGCTCGCCCGCGTCGACATGGCGGATTACGCGACGCAGCGCGCCTCCACCCTGTCCGGTGGACAGCAGCAGCGCGGCGCGATCGCCCGCGCTCTGGTGCAGAAGGCCTCGATCATCCTTGCCGACGAACCGATCGCCTCTCTCGATCCGGAGAGCGCGCGGCGCGTCATGCAGTCGCTGGCGGACATCAACCGCGAGGACGGCACCACCGTGGTGGTGTCCCTGCATCAGGTCGCCTACGCCAAGAAGTATTGCCACCGCGCCGTCGCGCTGTCGCAGGGGCAGATGCTCTACGACGGGCCGAGCGGCGCGCTCGACGTCGCCACCCTGTGCGCGCTCTACGGTGCGCAGTGCGACGAGCTGTTGATGGATGAAACCTTGGGTTCCGGCGAAACGGAAACGCCGGAACCCGCCTCTGGGCCCGCCGCCCATCCGGCCCTGCGCGCCGTCGGCTGCAACGGCGACTGACCGCATGCAGGACTTTTGCCTCGCACGATTCGTTCCCCCTTCGTCGTCACTGAGGAGACTTCATATCATGTTGCGCACTTTTCTGGTTGCCTCGGCTGCCGCGGCCGCGTTGCTGTCGGCTGCCCCCGGGGCCTCGGCCAAGATGCCCAAGGTCAT
>JBFWJB010000355.1:0-3080 GCA_050253435.1 Rhodospirillaceae bacterium | reverse complement strand
CTCCGACATCTTCGACGAGATGTTCGGCGAATTCATGGGCGGCGGACGGCGCGGCGGCGGCGGTGGCGCGATGCGCGGCGCCGATCTGCGCTACAACATGACGATCACCCTGGAGGAAGCCTTCGCCGGGGTGAAGACCTCCATCGAGATTCCCACCTCCGTCCCCTGCGAGGCGTGCAAGGGCACCGGCGGCAAGGACGGCGCGGAGCCGGTGACCTGCCCCACCTGCCGCGGCGCGGGCAAGGTGCGCGCGCAGCAGGGCTTCTTCACCATCGAACGCACCTGCCCCACCTGCCACGGCCAGGGCCGGGTGATCAAGGACCCCTGCACCGCCTGCGGCGGCAGCGGCCGGGTGCAGAAGGCGAAAACCCTGCAGGTCGCCATTCCCGCCGGCGTCGAGGAGGATACCCGCATCCGCCTGTCCGGCGAGGGCGAGGCGGGCCTGCGCGGCGCGCCGCCCGGCGACCTCTACATCTTCCTGTCGATCAAGCCGCACCGCATCTTCCAGCGCCAGGGCGCGGACATCTATTGCACCGTGCCGATCCCGATGAGCACCGCGGCGCTCGGCGGCACCGTGGAGGTGCCCACCATCGACGGCGGCCGCGCCAACATCGATATCCCGCGCGGCACCCAGACCGGTGCGCAGTTCCGCCAGAAGGGCAAGGGCATGAGCGTGTTGCGCAGCCCGGCGCGCGGTGACATGTTCGTCCGGACGGTGGTCGAGACCCCGGTCAACCTGTCGAAACGCCAGGAAGAGCTGCTGCGCGAATTCGCAGCCGAGGCGGGCGAGGACCACAGCCCGGAATCCACCAGCTTCTTCAAAAAGGTGAAGGAGTTCTGGGAAGACCTGACCGAATAACCGCAGCAACAGGGGGGAACCAGACCATGAAGTTCGGAATCGTCGGGTGCGGCGGCCGCATGGGCCGCCTCTTGATGAAGCTCATTCTCGAGGGCGGCGAACACCAAGTCGCAGGCGGTACGGAACGCGAGGGCTCGCCGCTGATCGGCCAGGATCTCGGCACGCTCGCCGGGTGCGCGGCCATCGGCATCGCCGCGCAGGCGGATGCGCGCGCCGCCTTCGCCAATGCCGACGCGATCCTCGACTTCACCACTCCCGCCGCCTCGCGCGCCACCGCGCGCCTCGCCGTGGAGACCGGAATTCCCGCGGTCATCGGCACCACCGGCCTCTCTCCCGAGGACCTGGCGGAAATCCGCGCCTGCGCGGAAAAAGTCGCGATCCTCCAGTCGTTCAACATGAGCCTCGGCGTCAACCTGCTGGCCGCCCTGGTGAAGAAGGCCGCCGCCACTCTGCCGCCGGAAGCCTTCGACATCGAAATCGTCGAAATGCACCACAAGCATAAAGTCGATGCGCCCTCCGGCACCGCCATCCTCCTCGGCGAGGCCGCCGCGGAAGGCCGCGCCGTGGCGCTGGCCGACGTCACCCAAAGCGGCCGCCACGGCCATACCGGCGAACGCCGCACCGGCGATATCGGCTTTGCCGCCCTGCGCGGCGGCGACGTCGCCGGCGAACATACCGTCATCCTCGCGGGCGCGGGCGAACGCATCGAACTCATCCACCGCGCCACCGCACGCAGCATCTTCGCCGCAGGCGGCATCCGTGCCGCCGCCTGGGTCGCCGGAAAGAAACCCGGCCTCTACGCGATGACCGACGTGCTGGGGATGTAAAAACCAAACCTTCGCGGAGGGACTCGGTCCCTCCGCACCTCCCATAAGTTTTTTCGCCGCGCAGCGGCAGACAACACCTTCCGTTGCACCCGCACTGACTTATGGCGCTTCGCGCAAAACCAAGTTATGGGGTCAAGGGGACCGAGTCCCCTTGCGGGTCCAGGGCGGAGCCCTGGCCTTGTTTTTCGAAAGGCGAAGCCATGGCCACGGCGTTGAGCGAGTCCGAGATCCGGGAGATGTTTTCGCGGCTGCGGGCGGCGAATCCGGAGCCGCGGGGGGAGTTGGAGCACATCAACCCCTACACCCTGCTGGTGGCGGTGGTGTTGTCGGCGCAGGCGACCGACAAGGGGGTGAACAAGGCGACGAAGCCTTTGTTCGCCAAGGTCGACACGCCGGAGAAGATGGTGGCCCTGGGCGAGGCGGCGCTGGCCGAGGCGATCCGCACCATCGGGCTTTACAAGACCAAGGCGAAGAACGTCATCGCGCTGAGCCAGCGGCTGATCGCCGAGTTCGGCGGGCAGGTGCCGCGCGACCGCGAGGCGTTGGAATCCCTGCCCGGGGTCGGGCGCAAAACCGCCAACGTGGTGCTCAACATCGCCTTCGGCGTGCCGACCATCGCGGTGGACACCCACGTTTTCCGCGTCGGCAACCGCACCGGGCTGGCTCCGGGCAAGACGCCCCTGGAGGTGGAAAAGGGCCTGGAGGCGGCGATCCCCGCGGAGTTCAAGCGCCACGCCCACCACTGGCTGATCCTGCACGGGCGCTATACCTGCAAGGCGCAGCGCCCGCAGTGCCCGGCTTGCCCCATCGCCTCCGTATGCCGTTTCGATAACAAAACGGTTAGAAAATGAAAACAGCCTCCCTCCTGCTGGCCGTTTCGATGCTTGCGACGATCGGCCTCGCCGCCTGTTCCGACCGCAGCCGCCCGCCGCGGGAAGGCGGCCCCGGCGGCAGGGAAGCCCGGCAATCCCCCGCCCTGATGTTCAGCCCGAACGGCGAGCCGCTCAACGGCGGCGCGCTGGGACAGCCTTCCTGCGGCCTGGCGATGAATTCCTGGTTCGACCGCACCGACGCCAACCACGACGGACGGCTCGACCGCGAGGAATTCCTCGCCGATGCGCGCGCCCAGTTCGCCAAGATGGACGTGAACCGCCTGGGCTACCTCACCAACGATGCGCTCAGCCGCTATCGCCAGCCCTTCCGGCAGGGCACGCGCTCGAACAACGTGATCGACCCGGTGATGACCGCGGACAAGAACCTGAACTTCATGGTCACGCCGGAAGAGTTCCAGCAACACGCGGCCGAGGCGTTCGCCCAATTGGCCGCGCCTCAGGGCAGCGCCATCGACCGCGCCGGGCTTGCCGCCTATTGCGCGCAGCAGGCGCAATCGACCG
>JBFWJB010000354.1:0-3085 GCA_050253435.1 Rhodospirillaceae bacterium | reverse complement strand
ATAGATAAAACCAGGCCAGGGCTCCGCCCTGGACCCGCTGGGGCCTTGGGCCCCAGACCCCTTAACTTGTTTTCGCCGCGCAGCGGCTATCAACCGTCACGCCGCGTGATGGCACTATCGCGCTACGCGCAAAAGAAAGTTATGGGGTCAAGGGGACCGAGTCCCCTTGCGGGTCCGGGCAGCGCCCGGCCTGGTTTTTCAGCCCGTCACAGCTTCAGCCCGGCCAGGGGGTGGCCGGTTTCGACGAGGCTGCGCAGGCGGTCTTCCAGGACGTGGGTATAGATCTGGGTGGTGGCGATATCGGCGTGGCCGAGCATGCTTTGCACGGCGCGGAGGTCCGCCCCGTGGGCGAGGAGGTGCGAGGCGAAGGAGTGGCGCAGCACGTGGGGCGAGACCTTGGAGGGGGAGATGCCTGCGTTCGCGGCGAGGGTTTTGAGCATCTTGTAGAACGCGTCGCGGGTGAGGTGGCCGCTGCGTCCCGGGCCGGGAAAGGCCCATTTGCTGCCGCCGCGCAGGCCGCGGGTGGTTTCGGCGCGGTGCGGCAGGTAGGCGGCGAGCGCGTCGCGCGCCGCCGGGGTGAGCGGCACGGCGCGTTCCTTGCGGCCCTTGCCCATGACCAGCAGGACCTCCGGGTTGCGGGCGACGGCGGAGAACGGCAGGCCGACGAGTTCGGAGACGCGCAGGCCCGTGGCGTAGAGAATTTCCAGGAGGGCGACGGTGCGCGGCCCGGCACCGCCGGGGAGGCTGCGGGCCGCGGCGATAAGGCGGTCCACCTCGCCCTCGGTGAGGTATTTCGGCAGCGGGCGGCCGATGCGCGGGGAATCGAGGAGGCGGGCGGGGTTGTCGGCGCGTTCGCCCTCGGCCTGGAGGAAGAGGTAGAACTGGCGGATGGCGGAGAGGCGGCGCGCCTGGGTGCGCGGCGAGAAGCCGCGGGAGAAGAGGCCGCGCAGGTAGGTTTTGAGGTCCGCGCCCGCAGCCTCTGCGAGGCTTTTCGGCGCGAGGGCGGCGGCGAGGTCGTCGAGGTCGCGGCGGTAGGCGTCGATGGTGCGGGGAGAGGCGGCGCGCTCCGCCCGCATCATTTCGAGGAAGCGCTCGGCCTCGTGGCTCATCTCAATAGCCTGCGGCGAGCAGGCTCTCCACCGCGACGCGTTTCGCCCAGTCCGTCGCGCCCGCGGCCAGCAGCGCGGCGACCGCGCCGTCCACCGCGGCGGCGGAGACCGGCTTGCCATTGCCCGCGTCGAGCATCTGCGCGGCGAGCATCAGGGTGCGGCCGAGCGCGCCCTTCTGCGCCGCGTCCAGCGCCGCAGCGGCGAGGATCGGCGAGGCCGCCGGGGCTGCTGCGGGGGCCGCCGGGTCGGCCAGCGCGGCGCGCCAGTCGGCATCGGCCGCCGGCAGCGAGAAGGCGCGGTAGAGGGCGAGCAGGCGGTCGCGCACCCGCTTCAGGGTTTCGGGGGCGAGGCCGCGCGCTTCTTCCAGTTTTTGCCAGGTGGCGAGCGGCGGCACCGCCATGCGGGCGCGGTCCTGCGCCGCAGGAGAGGCATCGACCAGCACGACGAGCGGCGCGAGGTTTTCGGTGACGGAGCGCGCCTCGTCGGAGCCGCCGCCGTTGCGCGCGGCGAGTTCCACCCAGCGCTTCGCCACCGTCCAGTCGCCGCTCCAGAAGGCGGCGCGCGCCGCGTCTCCGGCGAGCCAGGCCACCGCCGGTTCGGCGGAGAGATCGGCGAGCGGCTTCGCCAGCAGCGCGGAGAGCACCGGCCAGAGGGTCGGGTCGGCGTGCGCGGGGGCGAGCATGCGGGCGAGGATTTCGGCGCGTGCCGGGGCGGCCGCGGTGGTCTTGAGTATCTGCCAATAGAGAGCGCGGCCGCGCGGCGTGGCGGCATCGGTCTTGAGCGCCTTGGCCTCCTCGACGTCGGTCTTCTGGAAGTCCACGCGCTCCAGCACCGCGGCGGCTTCCGCCGCGGGGATCGCGCCGCGGCGCAGCCCCTCTTCGACGATGGCGAGCGCACCGTCGCCCACCGGGCCGTCCTTGGCCACCGCGAGGCGGGCGAGCCAGGGCTTGGTTGCGAGCGGCAGCCCTTCGGGGAATTTGGCGTCGAGCGCGGCGAGCGCGCCCGCTTCGAACGGGCCGATGCTGTCCGGCAGTTCGGCAAGCGACAGTTTGGTCCGCCCCTGGATGCGGTCGGCGACCGGGGCGAAGGCCTCGTCCACCGCGCCCAAATCGGTAAGCAGGCTGACCGAGAGACGCGCCTTGTCGGTGGCCCCGGCGGCGGCGGCGCAGGCGGCGTTCATCTTGCCCCAGACCGGCGCCTCGAAGCGCTGCAGGCCTTCTTCCACCCCGGCGCAGGCGGCTTTCACGTCGCGCTGCAGCCAGGCTGCGCGGGCGACGGCAAGCTGCACCGCCTCGGTGCGCACCGGGCGCGGCGCCTCGGCAGCGAGCGCCAGCGCGTCCTCGGCATCGCCCGCGGCGGTCAGCGCATCCAGCCGCGCCGCGGTGAGCACGCCCGGAGTCGCGGGTGCGCCGGAAAGGCTCATCGGCGCGGCGGCGGTAAGCAGCAGTTGGCGCGCCATGCCGCGCGCCGCAGCGGAGACGGAGGCGGCGGGCAGAGCCTTGAGCCCGGCGAGCACGGCGAGGCGGTCCTGGCCGAACCACACCTGGGGGCCGAGGTCGCGCCGCCAGGGCTCCGCGGCGGAGGCGGAGAGAATGCCCACCGCCTCGGGATCGACGTCGGAGAGGCCGCCGATGGAAATTCCCGAAGGTGCGGCCTGCACCACCTGCGACGGCGCGGGCGCCACGCCGGAAGAGGGGAACAGCGGCATCGGCGCGTCGCCGAGGCTTTGCGCGTGCGCCGTTCCCGCGGCAAGAGCCGTCGCCAGCGCGACGCACCATGAAGCCCGCATCGTCATCGGTCGTTCCCCCCTGTGGCCGCGGCCGCGATTATTTGAAGCGATCCGCCGGGATCGTTTTTTCCACCCGCGCCGTCGGCGCGGGCATGTCCCAGGTCGCCAGGAAAACCGCGCCCCCCGCAACGGCGAGGACGCAGACGATCAGAACCAAGCGCACGATGAACCCCACGGCAACTCTCTC
>JBFWJB010000353.1:0-3099 GCA_050253435.1 Rhodospirillaceae bacterium | reverse complement strand
AAGGAAGTGGGGCGCCTAGGCGGCGACGTCAGCGAGTTCGTGCCGCTGCGGGTGCAGAAGCAGTTGCTGGAACGATTCCGGAAAGAGGCACTATGATACGCACGATGCAAAATTACGGACGGTCCCTGGCCCGCTGGGCGATGGGGCTGGCCGCCGCCGCGACCATAGCCATGGGAGGATGCCTGGTGAGCGAGAACACCGCCGAAGCCGCGCCGTTGGACCCCGAAAACACCCTGATCATGGAATTGCCCATGGGCAAGGTGGTGATCGCCATGCGCCCCGACCTCGCGCCCAATCACGTGGCGCGGATCAAGGAGCTGGCGCGCGAAGGCTTCTACGACGGTACGCCGTTCCACCGCGTCATTCCCGGCTTCATGGCCCAGGGCGGCGACCCCTCGGGCACCGGCGCGGGCGGCTCCGGCAAGAAGCTGAAGGCCGAATTCTCCAAGGCCAAACATGTCCGCGGCACCCTGTCCATGGCCCGCACCAACGACCCGAACTCGGCGGACAGCCAGTTCTTCATCTGCTTCGCCCCCGCGCCGTTCCTCAACGGCAAATACACCGTCTGGGGCGCGGTGGTGGAAGGCATGGACGTGGTGGACCAGATCAAGAAGGGCTCCGAGTCCAACAACGGCCAGGTCAGCGACCCGACCAAAATCGTCTCGGTCAAGGTGATGGCCGACGCCGAGCGGATGAAGGGCCTGAAATAAGGCCCAGCGGAATTGCGGCTTGACCGCGGGGGGCGGCCCCGATTATGGTCCGCTTCCCCGCTTTCCGGCGGGATTGTGCGAGCGCGTAGCTCAGTTGGTAGAGCAGCTGACTTTTAATCAGCGGGTCGTGGGTTCGAGTCCCGCCGCGCTCACCATAGAATTCAAGGGGTTGTGCCACGGGGCTCAACCCCTTTTTGATTCAGTCGGCAAGCGCCATCAGTTGCGAGGGAAAGGGGGCGGCGAGGGGGAGAACCTCGTCCATGTTGCCTGAGAGCCAGCGCGCCTCGTCCTCCGGGTGCAGGATCACCGGCATCGCCTTGGGGTGGATCGGCGCGATCAGCGCATTCGGCGCGCAGGTGAGAAAGGCGTAGACCGGGCCCGCCGCGGTCTGCCGCCATATCCCCGCAAAACTGAAAATCTCCAGCGACGGCACGGAAAACCAGCGGTCGCGCTTGCGGCCGGCCTCGCCTTCCCACTCGCAGAATTCCGTCACCGGCACCAGGCAGCGCAGCGCCGGGCGCGCCAGCGCATCGCGCCAGAAGGGGGAGGACAGATTGCGCACGTTCACCACCGGCGCGCGGCCGTTTGGCGGCGGCGGAAACCCCCAGCCCATCGTCCCCAGACGCAACTCGCTCTTCACCGCGCACACCACCCAGCCCCGCCGCTTGGGGAACGCCTCCGCATCGGCCGCCTCGCACGCCGCCTCCACCGCGCCATACCGCTCCGCCAGCTTCTTTCCGCTCGCCCCGACCCGGTACCGCGTGCACATGGTGCCTCCTAAAACCAAAACGTTGCGAGGGGTCTCGGACCCCTCGCGCACCCCATCACTTTAAGTTTTTGCGCGTAGCGCCATAAGGCCTGTGGCGGTTGCAACGAATGCGTTGTCTGCCGCTTCGCGGCGAAAAACTAAGGGGAGGTGCGGAGGGACCGAGTCCCTCCGCGAAGTTTTTGTTTTTAATCCGCCGCACCGGCAAGGTCGAGCCAGGCGTCGAGGATCGCGGCGCCGGTGGCCTGGGCCTTGGGGAAATCGCGGTGCACCGCCGCCTCGATCGCCGCGGCTTCCTCCGGGGATGGTTTGCCGGAGCCGGTTTTCACCCAATCGAGGAGGATTTGCGGCGTCGCCTCGATGTGGCACTGGAAGCCGTAGACGCGCGGCCCGACGCGGAACGCCTGGTGCGCGCAGGCGGCGCTGGAAAGCAGCAATTCCGCGCCTGCGGGCAGGTCGAAGCTGTCGCGGTGCCAGGAGGTGAGCAGCAGCGGCCCGGCGGGGACGATGGAGGCGGGAGCGAAGGGCGGGGCGTGCATGGCGACCAGCCCGCGCTCGAAGCCGGTTTCCATGCGCCGCACCGGTGCGCCGAGGGCGCGGGCGAGCAGTTGGCCGCCGAGGCAGAGGCCGAGCACCGGCTTTTCCGCGGCGATGAAGTCGCGGATGGCGGCGATGATCGTGGAAAAGGCCGGGTTCTTGGCGTCGTCCCAGGCGTCCTGCGGGCCGCCGAGCACCACCAGGGCGGCGGCGTCTTGCGGGCCGGGCAGGGGCTCGCCCCGGTGCGGGTTTGCCAGGGTCATGGTCCAGCCGCGCGCCGCGATGCGTTCCGCCGCCAATCCGGCGGGCGCGGTCTTGGAGTTGAGGATCACCAGGATATTCAAGTCATTGCCGCCTTGTCTCGATGCCGTTTCGATTTGGCGGCCCTGCCTTCGCATGTCAAGACCGAGGGTCCTTGAGGAATTTTCGTTTTCTTGACGCGCCTGGGGCTTGCGGAAACCCCGGTTCGCACCGAAAATCATAGCCTTGGTTATGTCTGAACAGGGTTTGCGACCATGCGTCTCCGTTACATTCCTCTGGTGCTGGCGGCCCTGGCCGTTGCGGGCTGCCAGACCGGGCCCTCGGCCAGCTCCTATCAGCGCGGCCAGATGATGCAGACCTCCTCCGTCCAGAAGGGGCGGATCATTTCCATGCGGGTGGTGCAGACCGGCGGCGAGCAGAGCGGCGTCGGCATCGGCGCGGGCGCGGTGGCGGGCGGCGTGGCCGGCTCCTACCTCGGCGGCGGCGGACGCGCCAATGCGCTCGGCGCGCTCGGCGGCGCGCTGCTTGGCGGCGTGGCGGGCGCGGCGACGGAAAGCGCGGTCACCGAAGGCTCGGCGATCGAGTTCATCGTGCAGATGGACAACGGCTCGACCGTCGCCATCGTGCAGAGCAACGAGCAGCAGCTCGGCGTCGGCGAACGGGTGCTGATCCTCCAGGGCCGCGATACCCGCCTCGTCCGCGACACCACGATCCGGTAAGGGTCAGCGGAAGGTCCAGATCGCGTTCAGGGCATAGTGCCAGAACAGCAGCATGCCGGTGACCGCGATCTGGGCGAGCAGATAGGGCACGCCCGCCTCCTTGACG
>JBFWJB010000352.1:0-3111 GCA_050253435.1 Rhodospirillaceae bacterium | reverse complement strand
GCATCACTTTCAACGGCTGCACCCCCACGGCGAGGAGGCGCTGGATCGCCGAACTGCCCACCGCCTGCACGTAGACCGCGGCGCAGTCCTCCAGCGCCGCGATGCGCTCGGCGAGCTTGTCCTCGTTGCCGTCCTCTTCCGCCGCGGCAAACCGCACCGCCTCGGCGAAGGCGTGGCCCGACGCGGTGACCAGGTAGACCGAAAAGCCTTCCGCCGAGCCGAAGTGCTGGTCCACGTGCTTGCGGTCGCCGGTGGCGAAGGCGACGCGCAGCGCGGTGCCGGCGGACTCCGGAACCTCGGGCGGCGGCACGATGGCCAGGTGGGTGGCGGCGGGCGGGCTCATGCGGTCTTGGCCTCCGGTCCATATTCCGGCTTCTGCCCATAGATCGAGCGGTAGGGGTGAAGGTCGCCGCGTTCCAGCGCGGTGAGAATGTTGGCGAGGTCGAACAGCGCCTGCCGCCCGCCGCGATAGCCGATCCACGCCTTGGCGAAGCCGCCGAACCAGTGGAACTGCGGAAAGCCCGCACGGAACAGCGGAATGCCCAGGCGCTCCGCCACCGCAACGCCGTGGGAATTGGTGATCAGCACCTCGGCGGCGGTTTCCCGCGCCGCGATCTCCAAGTCTTCCAGGTCGCCGATCCGCACCGCCGCGAGGCCGGAACGCGTCAGCACCGGCGCATAGGCCGGGGCCACCGCGGCGGAAACCTCCGCCCCGGTGCCGTGCAGAAGCGCCGCCAGCCCGACCAGCAGGTCGGCCTCGGCCGCCACCGCAACGCGGGAGAAGCCCATCATGAAGTGGGTGTCGAGCATCGCATCGAGGAACTGCGCGCGCTGGCGGTCCAGCCGCTCCGGCACTTCGGCGCTGGAAATATCGCGCAGGGTCATCACCAGGGCGTCGGCGGCATCGAGACCGCAAAGGTGGTCGAAGCGGATGTCCGGCACGCCGGTGCGGCGGCGCAGTTCGTCCGCCGGTTCCGCCATCGACGCGCCGACGACGATGGTGGCGGCGGCAAGCCCGAGGGTGGCGAGTTCGGAGACGGGCGTGCCGCCGGTGGTCTGCGGCGCATAGCGCTCCGGCGCGAGGTGGCCGTCGAGCGAATCGGAAATGTCCGGCACCACCACCGGGCGCAGGCCGAAGGCTTCCACCGTTTCCTTGAGGTACTCGATGTCGCCGGGGGTGAGCGACGCGCCGACGAGAACGTTCACCTGCCGCCGCCGTTCTCCGGCGCGGCCCGGCGCATCCGGCACCGTGGCGCGGATGATCTCGGTGGCGGCGCGGGCGAAGCCGCTTTCCAGCGAGCCCGCGTAGTCCGGGGTGCGCACCGGCACCACCACCACGCCGTCGTATTCCGGATGCGCGGCGCGGAACTCCCGCACCCCCATCTCCACGTCGAAGCCCTGCACCTCGGCAAGCCCCGAGGTCGGCACGCCGATCAGCGCGGGCTTCTTTTTCGCCAGGGTCTCCAGGCCTTCCTTGAGGTAGTCGTAGGAGCCCATCACCGTGCCGGTCTGGTCCAGCGCGCTGGTCTGCAGGGGGATCGGCTCCTGGAAATGCTGGATGAAGAAAATCTTGCCGAAGGCGGTGCAGCCCTGCGCGCCGTGGATCATCGGCACCGCGCGGCCGACGCCCATGATCGCGAGGCACGCGCCGAGGGTGGAGCTCGCCTTCAACGGATTGATGGACAACGCCTTCTTGCGCTTGAGGATCTCGGTCATTCCGCGGCCTCCTTGGGCAGTGCGTTCTGCGCGGCGGCGCGCCACGGCGGGGCGGAGCGCACCGCCCCCCAGATCGGGCTTTCCAGCGACAGCACGAGACGCCGCGCCAGTTCCGCCATGCCCGCATACCCGGCGTAGGCGAAGTCGCGCTCCTGGTTGATGTCGAGGAAGGGGATCCGCGCCTTGAGCGAGACGTACTGGTTGCGGCCGCCCGCGATCAGCATGTCGGCCTTGAGATCATCCACGGTGGAGATCAGCTCCGGCGCGCTGCCCTCCTCGATGAGGACGGCGTTCTCGCCCATCAGCTCGCGGATGCGCGCCTTGTCTTCTTCGGTGGACTTGCGGGTGCCGCTGGCCACCACCTCGATGCCGAGGTCCTGCAACGCGGAAACCACCGACCACGACTTCACGCCGCCGGTGTAGAGCAGCACGCGCTTGCCCGCCAGGCGCGGCCGGAAGGGGGCGAGCGCCGCCTCGGCCTTCGCTTCCTCCCGCGCGATCAGCGCCTCGGTGCGTTCGGTAAGATTGGGGTCGCCGATCAGCCGCGCGAAGCTGCGCAGCGAGGCGGAGACGTCGGACACGCCGTAGAAGCTGCCCTCGAACCACGGAATGCCCCAGCGCTTCTCCAGGCTGCGCGCCACGTTCACCATGGCCCGCGCACATACCACCATGGTCGCCTCGGCGCGGTGCATGGTCTGCACCTCGCGATAACGCGCATCGCCCGACAGCGTGCACAGCACCCGGATGCCCAGCTCGTCCAACAGCGGCAGGGTGTGCCACAGCTCGCCCGCGATGTTGTATTCGCCGATCAGGTTGACGTCGTGGACTTTGATGCCGGGGCGCATCGCCGCCGCGGGCACCGGGTCCGGCTCGCGCGTACCGATCACGTGCTTCACCATCACGTCGCCCGCGATGCGGCTGCCCATCTGCTTGGTGCCGTAGAACCCTGCGGAATCCACCAGCACCACGGGCTTTTCAAAGGCTTCCTGCGCCGCTTCGCACACCGCCGCCATGTCGTCGCCGATCAGAGCCGGAATGCACGTGGCGTAGACGAACACCGCCGCCGGGTCGTAGGTGGAAATCGCCTGCTTGATCGCATGGAACAGCCGCTTCTCGCCGCGGCCCATGATCACGTCCTGCTCGGTGAGGTCGGTGGTCATGCCGACCGAATAGAGCGCCGGGCCGGTGGAGCGGGTGCCGCGGTTCTCCCAGCTCGACCCCGCGCAGCCGATCGCGCCGTGCACGATGTGCGCGACGTCAGCGATCGGCAGCAACGCGATCTGCGCGCCGTCGAAGGCGCAGCCGCCCGCCGCCGCGCCCGGCTTCGGCTTGGCGCAGCCGGACTTGCCCTTGGCGTTGTGGGCGCAGGCGGGCTGGTCCATGAGGGCGCGAATG